>JBFMCT010000048.1 GCA_040754375.1 Actinomycetota bacterium | reverse complement strand
GCCCGCCCGCCTCGGGGGGGTCGGGGCCGCCCACGACCTACCCGGGCTCACCGGCGACAGCTACCACCTCGAGCTCGGGGTCAGCCCCCGGGAGGCGGCCAACCGGGCGTGGTCGGTGCTCACCGGCGCCTGGACCGCCTACCGCGACGCCCTGGCCGCCCGGCCCGAGGGCGACCGGGCCACCGGGCTGACCCGGGAGAAGTGGCTGGGGGTGATGCTGCGGGAGCTGGGTTTCGGGAGGGTCTCGCCCACCCCGGCCGGGGGCATCGCGGCCGACGGGCGGGCCTTCGCCGTCAGCCATCTATGGCACGAGGTGCCCGTCCACCTGCTGGGGTGGGGCGTCGACCTCGACCGCCGCACGCCCGGGGTCGCCGGCGCCGCCGAGCGGGCCCCCCACGCCATGGTCCAGGAGCTGCTCAACCGCTCCAGCGAGCACACTTGGGCGCTGCTGGCCAACGGGGCCACCCTGCGCCTGCTGCGCGACTCCTCCAGCCTCGTCGGCCAGGCCTACGTGGAGTTCGACCTGGCCGCCATGTTCGACGGTGAGGTGTTCAGCGACTTCGCCGTGCTCTTCCTGCTCTGTCACCAGAGCCGCTTCGAGCCGGCCGGCCCCGAGGCCGGGCCCGAGGACTGCTGGCTGGAGCGCTGGCGCTCCCACGCCGTTGAGTCGGGCATCCGGGCCCTGGGGGCCATGCGCCCCGGCGTGCAGCGGGCCATTGAGGCTCTGGGCACTGGCTTTCTGCGCCACCCCGCCAACGCCGACCTGCGCCAGCGCCTGGGCCCGAGTGGCAGCCTTGGCCTCGACGACTTCCACCACAGCCTGCTGCGCCTCGTCTACCGGCTGCTGTTCTGCTTCGTGGCCGAGGACCGCGGCCTGCTCCTCGACCCCCACGCCCCTGCCCAGGCCCGTCGCCGCTACACCCAGTGGTTCTCCACCGCCCGCCTGCGGGCCGTCGCCACCCGGCGGCGGGGGACGGGCCACGGCGACCTGTGGCAGGCGCTGTCGCTGGTGCTCGACGGCCTGGGACGCGACGGCGGCCGCCCCGAGCTGGGCCTGCCCGCCCTGGGCGGCCTGTTCGAGGCCACGCCCGCCGACGTGGTTGAGGGGTGCGAGCTGTCCAACCAGGCCCTGCTGGAGGCGCTGCGCCACCTGTGCGTCGTCCAGCCCCCCGGGGGCGGGCCCCGGCGGGTCGTCGACTATCGCCACCTGGGGGCCGAGGAGCTGGGGGGCATCTACGAGAGCCTGCTCGAGCTGGTGCCCCGCCACGACGCCGCCACCCGCGCGTTCACCCTCGAGGCCCTGGTGGGCAACGAGCGCAAGACCAGCGGCTCCTACTACACACCCAGCTCGCTCATCGACTGCCTGCTCGACTCGGCCCTCGACCCCCTGCTCGACGAGGCCGAGCAGGCCCCCGACCCCGAGGCCGCCCTGCTGGCCCTCACCGTGTGCGACCCGGCCTGTGGGTCGGGCCACTTCCTGGTGGCCGCCGCCCGGCGCATCGCCGCCCGCCTGGCCCGGGTGCGGGCCGACGGGTCCGAACCGACGGTGCTGGAGTCCCAGGCGGCCATGCACGACGTGGTCGGCCGCGCCATCTTCGGGGTCGACCTCAACCCCCTGGCCGCCGAGCTGGCCAAGGTCAGCCTGTGGCTGGAGGCGCTGCAGCCGGGCCGGCCCCTGTCGTTCCTCGACGCCCACGTCAAGGTGGGCAACGCCCTGCTGGGCACCACCCCGGCGCTGCTGGCCGCCGGTATACCCGATGACGCCTACACCCCGCTGGAGGGTGACGACCGCAAGGTGGTGTCGAGCCTGCGCAAGCGCAACCGCACCGAGCGAACGAAGGGGCTGAGCAGTCTGTTCGCCAGCGTCGGCATCTGGGTCGACAACCGTTCGCTGGCCGAGGCAGCCAGGGCGGTCGACGCCGCCGGCGCCCTGTCGCTGGCCGACGTGGCCCTGGCCCGGCGCCGCCAGCGCGACCTCGAACACTCGTCCGACCTGCGTCGGGCCCGCCTGGTGGCCGACGCCTGGTGCGCGGCGTTCGTGATCGCCAAGCGGGCCGGGGCACCCGAGCTCACCCACGTCGTGCTCGAACGCTGGCAGCAGGCCGAGCCGGCCAGCCTGGTGGGCGACGAGCTGCACGCCGAGGTGGCCAGGCTGGCCGCCCGCTACCGCTTCTTCCACTGGCACCTGGAGTTCCCCCAGATCTTCACCGTCACCGGCTCCGGGTCGACCGATGCCGGCTGGAGCGGCGGCTTCTCCTGCGTGCTCGGCAACCCGCCGTGGGAACGGGTGAAGCTGTCCGAGCAGGAGTTCTTCGCCTCCCGCGCCCCCGACATCGGCGGTGCGCCCAACGCCGCGGCCCGCAAGAGGCTCATTGCCGCTCTGGCCGGCGAGAACCGGCAGCTCCTCGCAGAGTTCGAGGCGGCCAAGCGCCAGGCCGACGGCGAGAGCCACCTCATCCGCCAGAGCGGTCGCTACCCGCTGTGCGGGCGGGGCGACGTGAACACCTACGCCGTTTTCGCCGAGCACGACCGCAGCCTGCTCGGCGACCGGGGCCGCCTGGGCGTGATCCTGCCCACCGGCATCGCCACCGACGCCACCACCCAGCACTTCTTCAAGGACCTGGTCGCCCGCCGCAGCCTGGTCTCGCTCTTCGACTTCGAGAACTCAAAGCCGCTGTTCGAGGGTGTCCACCGCAGCTTCAAGTTCTGCCTGCTCACCCTGGCCGGCCGGGGGTCGCCGGTCGACGCTGCCGACTTCGCCTTCTTCGCTCGCGAGCCCGCCGACCTGGCCCGGCCCGGGGTGCGGTTCGAGCTCACGCCCGAGGAGATAACCCTGCTCAACCCCAACACCGGCACCTGCCCGGTGTTCCGCACCCGACGTGACGCCGAGATCACGCTCGGCATCTACCGCCGGGTGCCGGTGCTGGTCCGCCACGGCGACCCCGACGGCAACCCGTGGGGCGTGTCGTTCGTGCGCATGATCGACATGTCGAACGACTCCGGCCTCTTCCGCACCCGGGCCGAGCTCGAAGCCGACGGCTGGCAGCGCCACGGCAACGGCTTCCACCGCGGCCCCGACACCATGCTCCCGCTGTACGAGGCCAAGATGGTCCACCACTTCGACCACCGCTGGGCCACCTACGACGAAGCCGGCGCCATCCGCGACGTCACCGCCGCGGAACACGCCGACCCCCACTTCGTCGTCCAACCCCGCTACTGGGTCCCCGCCCCCGAGGTCGACACCAAACTCGCCCACCGCTGGCCCCACAACTGGCTGCTGGGCTTCCGCGACATCTGCCGCTCCACCGACGAACGCACCATGATCGCCGCCACCGCCCCGCGAACCGCCGTCGGGAACAAGCTCCCGCTTCTGCTGGCCGAACGGCATGAACCATGGCTGTTTGGGTCCGCTCTGGCGTGTTTGGCCTGCGACTTCGGCTCCCGGCAGAAGCTCGGTGGTACCACCATGAACTTCTTCATCGCCGAGCAGTTGCCCGTCCTCCCGCCCTCGGCCTTCGGCGCCACCGCGCCCTGGTCGTCCGAGACGGTGGCCGAGTGGGTACGCCCTCGGGTCCTGGAGCTGACCTACACGGCCTGGGACATGGAGCCGTTCGCCCGCGACCTGGGCGACAGTGGGCCGCCGTGGCGGTGGGACGACGAGCGGCGGGCGGGGCTGCGGGCCGAGCTCGACGGGGCGTTCTTCCACCTCTACGGCATCGAGCGCGACGACGCCGACTACATCCTCAGCACCTTCCCGATCGTTCACCGCAACGACCAGCGCGACCACGGCGAGCACCGCACCTGGCGCCTGGTGATGGACGCCTACGACCGCCTGGCCAAGTCGATCAGCACCGGCCAGCCCTTCCGCTCCGCCCTCGACCCCCCACCCGGCCACGGCCCCCGCCACCCACCCCGCTGACCGGTCAGGGCATCACCTGGGCCCGGCCACCCCGGACGATCACGTCCCATAACGACCGACGTTCGGTTGTAGCCATCAGGGTCTCTTTCTCGACCCCCTTGTGCACGCCCTACAGCGCGGGTTAAACTCATCTCTGGTGGCGGCACGGCCAAGTGGCGGGTCCGATGTTCTCGGCGTTCCGGCAATGTTCTTAGTCGCCCCTCGTGTGCTCCATGAGATTGATCGGAGGGTGGCTGGTGGGACTGCGAGACAAAGCTGAGCGCCTCAGGGATGCCGCGTCGGATGGCGCGAAACGATTTCAACCGAGCGAGATTATCGATAGGGTTGATGTCGAATCTCTTAAGCAGACTGCTATTGAGGGGTCAGGCGTCACTAACAAGAAAGGCGAGGTAAAAGGCTGGCGAGTAGCCAAAGCTATGACTAATCCAACTCGTACCGCTCAGAATGTAGCGGGCAGCATCGGTCGCGAGGCCATCCGTCAGGGTGATCTTCCTGCTAAGGGCGGCGTCGGTGACGACGGTGGTGACGGATCGGATACCGGCAACGAGGTGCCCGGGGAAGAAGGAGAGCTGTTCGTGCCAACCCCATCCTCACGGCATTGGTGGATGCTGGGGTTCTCGGTTGTCACTCTCGGATTCGGTCTGCTCGCGATCTTTGGAGGCAACCTTGCCGAAGATGTCATCCTGGGTTTGGTGATGATCGCTGCGGTCCTCGGGGCCGCGGCCGTCAGCAACCTCTGGACGCGTGTCAAGATGATCCCGATCGGGGCAAAGATACTCGTCTGGGCCGTCGCAGCGGTCGGTGCTGTTATATCGTCGTTCTTTGTTGTAATCCTGTGGGTCACACTAAAGCTCTTTAAGCTTTTCTTTGCCTGGGCGGGCGTCGATATCGGCAAGGGCCCCAGCGCCGGAGCCCTCGTCCGCGGTGTTCCGCGTACACGGGTGCGCGCTAGCTCCGGCGGCAACTCGGACTGGAGCCGGATCGTGAGCTCCAAGCGTGTCGGCGATGAGCGAGTCGTGCACGACGGTGGCTTCACATATATCGGCGGCAAACGCGTCATGTCGGAAGGTGGTTTCACCTACGTCGGTGACGAGCGGGTTCTTCTGGAGGACGGGGTGCTGCGAATCGGTGACAAGCTGGTAACCAGAGATGCGGGGCACCTGTATGTCGACGGTAAGGTCGTCGAAGAATAGGAATCGCGCAGCACACGATTGCTGGGGCCAAGCCGAGTCGTGTGCCCCATGGGCTTGGTGACCGGCCGTTGCTCCTCGCGCCCCTGGTAGGCGTACGCTCGGGCGGTGGAGCGGCGGCTGGTTCCCTTGAATGCTGTAATCGGCCTGTGCACGCCGGGAGACGTGTACCCGGCGCCCTTCGCCCGCGCCGGCTTCACGCTGGCCGGCATCGAGGTGCCTATGCCGGCAGGAGACACGAAGGTGGTTGTCGACGCTGTTCTGTTCCGGCCCGCACGCAATGCCATCCTCGCGGTCGAGGCGAAGGCCGGCGCCAACGTCCACGAGGGCCAAGCTTGCCGCTACGGGGTGCTCCGGGCCGACGATGCCATCCGAGCCGCCTCGCTGACTATCCCGAAGCCGGGGCCGATCGCCGTACAACCCCTCTACACCTGCCTCCAGGAGAATGTCGACCGTGTTCTTCAAGGCCTCGGGGAAGCAGGCCTTGGCTGTCCGGTCCTCGCCGTCGGGGACCGTGAGGTGAAGCATCACGGGGCGAAGTTCAGCGACGCGGACCTGCAGGCGGCCTTCGCCGAGCCGCTGGCGGTGCCAGGCCCACCCCCACGCTTCGTGGTCGTCGACGAGCAGTCACCCGACACCGACTTCGACGGCCTCGGCTTGCCCGCTCTCGTTTCGGTGCTCAGCCGCAAGGTTCCACAGGTGAGCGTCCCCGCCGTGGCCGAGCTAGTAATGGCGCACTATGCGCTGTATGGCAAGGCCGCTCGGAGCCGCCTGACGGCGAGGTGGACGCGGCCGTTCGTCGCGTTGTGGGGCGCGACCCGGCAACGTTCGAGTACCTCGGGCGGACAGGCAACCGGGAGCTTGCTTACGTGCGCTTCGTGCGTTCACCCGAGGAAGCGGCCCGCCAGGGCCGGACCCAGGTGTACCAGGCCGTGGCTCGCTCTGCGGGAAAGCCGGCGCGGCGCAGAGCCGAGGCTGATCAGATGGCACTATTTGACGACCTCGTTGAAGTGGTGCGGGCTGACGAGGCCGACGAGGACGAACGGGCAAGCGAAGAGGAAGGCATGGCATGAACCGAGCAGAACTGGCGGACCGGTTCTCCTCGTCGTCCAGCCGCTCGCCCTGGAAGACGTTCGTCATCGAGGCTCACGCCAACGGCGACCCCGGGGCGATGCTCGGCGAGGTGTTCGGATCCCAGGGTGTCTCGGCCACCGACGACGTCCACCTCCACGAGGTGGGCGGCGACACGCCCCTCGTGGTCGACCACCTCGACGGCCGGTTCTGGAGTGTCCATACCACCGCCCCGGTCGGCGCGGCGAGGGCGCTGCTCAGGGGCGCCGTCGAGTCCTGGCGGGAGCTCGACCGGGTCTGGCTCCCGTCCGACCATCTCGGGAACGTGTGGCCCGGCACCTCCCCGAGGTGGCTGGCGACCGACTTCCGCGCACGGCGCCTGTCACCGCAATCTGATGTCGGCGATCTGCGGTTGAGCGTGAGCGGCACGATGGCCGAGGAGCTGCTCCGGGCGATCGAGGGTCAGGCGCCCGGAGCGGTGTCGCGCAGCGCCGTGGGGGTGACCGCTTCCGACGACGATCTAGGGACCGTCGTGGAAGGCATCAGCCGCGATGGCCGTTTCGTCGCCTATGGGGACGATTTCGGGTTCCACCAGGCGATCGTCGCTCGCGTGGTGGACCGCTACCGCCACTTCGTGGAGTCGGTTGAGCAGCGAGCTCTCACTTGGACCGAACTGGATGGAGGGGGCGCCCGACTGAGCGGTGGCCCGGTGGTCCTCCGCTTCAGCCGCAGTATCCTAGATCTGGAGCGTTTCCTTGACGGGCTGTTCTCGGCGCGCGAGCCGTTCCGGCTCTGGGGCATCCCGCAGATGACCGGCGAAGAGCGGGCCGAGGTCGAAGCCGTCGACCTCCACGTCGGCCAGCCGGTTCGCTTCGACATCGCGCCCGAGTGGATGCGGGTCTATCTGTTCGCCGGAGGTTGTGGGAACTCGGTCGCCCGCCTCGTTGCCAACCTCCAGCACCACTTCGATGGCCAGCTCCAGATCGTCGACGACGAGCTCGACGCCGGGATCCGCCCCGCCACTGCGACCGCATGATCCCCGCGGGCCCACGGGACACCTGCCCGTGATCCCGGGCGACCCCCGCCACCCGCTCCAGTGACATGCCCCGACCCCGACCTACGCCGCTCTACCACTTCACCCACGTCGACAACCTGCCCTCCATCGTCACCGACGGGCTGCTCTGCGAGGCCGCCAGTACCCAACGGTGCGTCGTTGAAGTGGGGAACCGCCGGATCAAGGAGCAGCGCCGGCGGCGCCCGGTCCGAGCGGGCCCGGGCGGGTCGGTGGGCGACTACGTCCCCTTCTACTTCGCGCCCCGCAGCCCGATGCTCTATGCAGTCAATGCCGGGCAGGTCGAGCAGTACGCTGGCGGTCAGGGTCCGCTCGTCTACCTGGTCACGTCGGTCGAGCGTCTCGGAGACCTCGGGCTCTCTTTGGTTTTCACCGATCGGAACGCGGCGCTGGCCACCGGCCTGGTCCGTTTCACCAGCGCTCTCGACGACCTCGACGACCTGGTGGACTGGCCCCTGATGGCCGATGCCTTGTGGTTCAACACCCCCGACGACCCCGAGCGACGGGAACGCCGCATGGCGGAATGCCTGGCGCACGGCCGTGTCCCCTGGGATGGCTTCACCGCGGTCGCCGCGACAGCAAGAATGCGTACGAAGGTGACCGAGGCGCTGGCGAGGGTCGGCGCCCACGCTCAGGTCGAGGTCCGGCCGAAGTGGTACTTCTAGGAGGGAGCGGGCGATTGATCACCGAAGCGCACGGCAACCTCCTTCAGGCCGAGGTCGACGCCCTGGTCAACACCGTGAACACGGTGGGTGTCATGGGCAAGGGCATCGCCCTTCAGTTCGCCCGGGCCTTCCCGGCCATGCTCACCGACTACGAGAAGGCGGCGAAGCGGGGGGAGGTGCAGCTCGGCAAGATGCACGTCTGGGAGAACAACGCCCTCGCCGGTCCTCGCTTGGTCATCAACTTCCCCACCAAGGGCCACTGGCGAGCCCGGTCCCGGTTGGCCGACGTGGAGGCCGGTCTCGCCGACCTGGTCGACGTGGTCCGCGCCTACGGGATCCGCTCGCTGGCCGTTCCCCCGCTCGGGTGCGGTAGCGGCGGCCTGCGCTGGGAGGAGGTCAGGCCGGTCATCGAGAAAGCGCTGGCCGAGGTGCCCGGAGTCGACGTGCGGCTTTACCCGCCCGAGGGCCCGCCGGCGGCTGAGGCCATGGTCACCGACACGCGCCGACCCGAGTGGACGCCTGGAAAGGCGGCCCTCGTCGACATCGTGGCCCAGTACCGCGAGCGGTCCGTGGAGGTGTCGCTCATCGAGGTGCAGAAGCTGATGTACTTCCTCCAGGAGGCGGGGGAACCGCTCAAGCTGAAGTTCGCCAAGGGCCTCTACGGGCCCTATGCCGAGAACCTCCGGTTCGTGCTCCTCGCCGTCGAGGGCCACTTCCTGCGGGGTTTCGGCGACGCCAGCGTGCCGGTGATGTCGGCGGAGCCGATCACCGTCATGCCCGGCGCGGCCGAGGAGGCCCGCGCCGAGCTTGCCCGCCACCCCGGCACGGTCGCTCGGATCGACCGGGTCGTGGCCCTGAGCGACGGCTTCGAGTCGGCCTACGGCATGGAACTGCTGGCCACCGTCCACTGGCTGGCCATCGCCGGTGACGGCCAGGCCGCAGGCCCCGAATCGGTCGCCGAGCAGGTGGCCGGATGGAGCGCCCGCAAGCGCCGGATGTTCGGACCCGACCACGTCGCCGCCGCTTGGCACCAGCTCCACGACCAAGGCTGGCTGCCCGCCCGCGTGGCGCCGGGCGGGTGATCACCGGCCGGCGGGTGGCGCAGCTCATGCGGGAGGCGGCCGTGTTCATGGCGGAGCGGGGGCGGCCGGCGTCGCGAGAGGAGGTGCTGGCCCACATCGAGGCGGTGGTGCGGCCCACCGACGAGGAGCGTGAGCTGGTGGCGGGCGAGGAGGCGTGGCGGTACAAGTTCCTCTGGTCTACGACGACCATGGTCAAGGCGGGTTGGTTGGCCAAGGACGGGCGGGGCGTGTGGTCGCTCACCGAGGAGGGCCGCGCCGCCGTGGCCGACCATGGTGACCCGGAGTCGTTCCGTAATGCCGCCCTGGCCCGCTATCGCCGGTGGCGGCGCGAGAGGCCGGCCCAGCGTCGGGCCTGGCTGGTGCGAGGCTCGTCGGTGCTGGGCGCTAACGTCGTTTCGGCCTGGCTCGAAGGTGGCTACGTCAGCCTGGCCGGGTCGCAGCTGCGGCCGGTCGAGGCTGGTATCGGGGCCGACGAGCTGCGGGCGCTGGCCGAGGAGGACTACGAGCACCTCAAGCACCATGAGCTGAAGGCCAAGGTGGACGAGATCGTCGCCTTCGTGACCCGGGTGCGCCCGGGCGACGCGGTCCTGACCACGAGCGAGCACCTCGTCTACATCGGTGACGTCACCGGCGAGTGCGAGTACGTCGCCTCCGAGGGCGGTCGCTCCAACCTCCGTCGCGCCGTCGAGTGGCGCAACGCCGACACGCCGATCGACTACGCCGACCTGCCGGCGCCGCTGCCCGCCCGCCTCCAGACGGGTAGTACGGTGCTCGACCTCACCGCCGACCTCGCCCTCATCGACGACCTGACCGCGCCGCCCGTCGACGAGGACGAGCTCGGGGGAGCCGCCCGCCACGAGCACCTGCCCGAGCCCTCGCCGGGCCTGGCCGAGGGCCTGTTCGTCGACGCCGGATGGCTGTCGGAGGTCCGCCGGCTGCTCGACGAGCGCCGCCAGCTCGTGTTCTACGGTCCGCCGGGGACGGGCAAGACGTTCATCGCCCGCTCGCTGGCGGCCGACCTGGTGGGGCCCGAGCAGGTGAAGCTGGTGCAGTTCCACCCGGCCTACACCTACGAGGACTTCTTCGAGGGCTACCGGCCGGTGCCGGGCCGGGCCGAGGGCACCATCTCCTTCGAGCTCAAGCCGGGGCCGTTCCGCAAGCTTGTAGACCGCGCCCGCGAGCACCCCGAGCAGGCATTCGTGCTCATCATCGACGAGATCAACCGGGCCAACCTGGCCAAGGTGTTCGGCGAGCTGTACTTCCTGCTCGAGTACCGCGACCAAGCCGTCGACCTGCTCTACTCGGCCGACGAGGAGGGCTTCACCCTTCCCCCCAACGTGTACCTCATCGGCACCATGAACACCGCCGACCGTTCGATCGCCCTCGTCGATTCGGCCATGCGCCGGCGGTTCGGCTTCGTGTCCCTCGACCCTGGCGAGGAGCCGGCCCGGTCGTTGCTGGAGCGGTGGTCGGCGCACCACGGCCTGGGGGCCACGGCCGCGAGGCTGCTCGAGGAGCTCAACCGCCGCATCGACGACCCCGACTTCCGCATCGGGCCGGCCTACTTTATGAAGAGCACCCTCGCCGACGCCCACTCGCACGAGAGCCTCGACCGCATCTGGCGGACCTCGCTGCTGCCCCTGCTCCAGGAGCACCACTACGGCCAGTGGGACAGCGTGCGCCGCCGCTACGAGCTGGCGTCGCTGCTCAGGGCCGTCGAGGAGGGGTGACCGAGCTCCGCCTCCAGGAAGGAGGCGAGCCCGCGGTGGTGCGCCTCGACGACAGGGTGGGCGACGCCCTGGCCGCGTCGGGGGCCGTTTCTGCCCACCGTCTCGGGGGCGGGCAGTGGGAGGTGACCGCCACCACCAAGGTGGGCGTGGCCTCGATCTCGGGCGTCACGGTTTGGGTCAGGCCCAAGGTCGACATCCACCGCCTGCTGTTCCTGCTCGGCTACGCCAAGGACCCGGGGTGGAGGGCCGACACCGTCGCCATGGCCGAGGTCGACGACCTGGTGGCGGCCCTGGCCCAGGCGTTCGCCAGCCAGGTGGAGCGGGCCACCGAGGTGGGGCTGCTCCAGGGCTACACCGAGACCGACGACTCGCTCATGGTGCTGCGGGGCCGCCTTCGCGATCAGGACCAGCTCCGCCAGCGCTTCGGGCTGGCCGTGCCCCTGCTCGTCCGTTTCGACGACTACACCGTCGACATCGCCGAGAACCGGGTGCTGCGGGCCGCGGCTGAGCTGCTGCTCCGCCTGCCCGGCGTCGACGCCCGTGCCCGCCAGCGCCTGCGGGGCATCCGGCTGATGCTTGCCGATGTCGGGCCTCACACCTGCTCGGGGTCGACCCCAGCCTGGAGGCCAACCAGGCTCAACGCCCGCTACCACGTGGCGCTGTGGTTGGCCGAGCTCGTGCTGGCCGGCGACGCCGTCGACCAGGCACCCGGCGACGTACGGGTGAACGGTTTCCTGGTCGACATGGCCAAGGTCTACGAGGACTTCCTGGTCGCCGCGCTGGTCGAGTCGTTGCGTCCCTTCGGCGGACGCTGCCGCCCCCAGGACCGTCACCACCTCGACGTCGACAGCCGTATCACCATGCGCCCCGACCTGGTCTGGCACCTCGACGGCCAGCCGGCAGCCGTGATCGACGCCAAGTACAAGGTGGAGAAGCCCTCGGGCTTCCCCGACGCCGACCTGTACCAGATGCTCGCCTACTGCACCGCCCTCGGCCTCGACGCCGGCCACCTCATCTACGCCAAGGGCAACGGCACCCGGGCCAGCCACCGGGTGCGCAACGCTGCCGTCACGGTCGTCACCCACACCCTCGATCTCGGCCTCACCCCGACAGCCCTGCTCGCCAGCGTCGACGACCTCGCCGCGGTCGTCGCAGGAGCTTCGGTTCCGTCGAACTGAACCACCTCGAGCGAGGCGACCGGCAGCCGTCGCACGTCCCGCACGTCAGCCGCCGGAGACACCCTCACCCCGCCTGTCCATGGACTTGCTGTCAACGCGTCGACGCTCGCAGCCGTGCGTCGGACTGAACCCCTTCGCGCGACGCGACCGGCAACCGTCCCCCGGTCGTCGGTCGCCCCACGTCGCCAGCTGAGACACCCTTGCAGGTTTCGCTTTGCGAAACCTGCGGGCGGTGCGGGCCCGTGAGCCGGCGCGACGTCGGCGGCTTGCCGGCAAGGTGACCGGCAAGGGGAGGTCTCCAGGATCGGCTTTGTGCCGGTCGAGAACGCACGAGGTCGTCGGTGATCGTGAGCGTGACCCCCCTCGGGGCGCGCGGTGGGGGCGGGCAGGGGGCGGCCGCGGTCGCCAAGGTCGTCGACTACCTCGAAGGACACCGCGCCGAGCCGCCGGGGCGGTCGGAGCGGTGGTGGGACGAGTCCGACCTGCTACGCCCGTCGCTGCCCACCCGTGGCCCCGAGCCGGCCCCGGCCACAGAGGGGGCGTTGGCCTACTACGCGGACTCGGTGGAGGGGGCCGGGCGATGGGTCGGCCGGGGCGTGGTGTCCGCTCCGCCGACGGGGCCGGTCGCCCGATGCGAGCTGGAGCGGATGCTCACGGGCCAGGGCCCGACGACCGGCGAGCGGCTCGTCGACGGGCGGGGACCGGCCGAGCGGGCCGAGCAGCTCGGCCGCGACCACGGCGACCGCCCACCGAACGACAGCCCCGACGACCTGCTGAGCCTTCCGGACGCGGCGGCCTTGCTCGGGGTGTCGGCCGCGTACCTGCGCCGGATCGCCGCCCGTACCGCCCGGCTCCGGGCCGAACACGGGCAACCCGGCGAGGTGACCTTCGACCACCCCTACCTCGACGCGCAACGCGAGGGCGACGGCCGTCGGTGGAAGGTCCGCCGGGCGGAGGTGGCCCGGTTCGCCTCCGAGCGCAAGCCCCCCAACTCGGTGATCGCCTACGACGTGACCTTTAGCGTCCCCAAGTCGGTGAGCATCCTCTGGGCCCGGGCCGACCCTGCCCGCCAGGGCGAGATCGTGGCTGCCGTGCACGCCGCCGTCGACGCCGGCATGGCCTACCTGCAGGACAACGCCGCGTTCGTCCGCCGCGGCCCGTCCTCGGTGCCCCGCAGGGCCAACGGCCTGCTGGCGGCCTGCTACACCCACGGCACGTCGCGGGCGCTCGACCCCCAGCTCCACTGCCACGTGGTGGTGGCCAACATGGCCGAGGGGCCCGACGGCAAGGTCCGCGCCCTCGACGGCCGCGCCCTGTTCGCCCACGCCAAGACGGCTAGCTACCTGGCCGCCGCCGAGCTGCGGTCCCAGATGGCGCGCCGGCTGGGCGTCGCCTGGGACACCCCCGAGCGGGGCCTGGCCGACGTCGCCGGCGTGCCCCGGGCCGCGGTCGTGGAGATGTCCAAGCGCTCACGTGAGCTCGACGGGGTGCTGGGCCAGCTCGAGGCGTTCTACACCGGCGGCCGCCACATGCGGGCCCGGGGCCTGCAGGTCGCCGCCTACCTCACCCGGGCGGCCAAGGACGAACGGGGCGTCGACCCCGACGCCCTGCGGCCGTGGTGGGCCGCCCAGCTCGACGCCGTCGGCTTCGACGCCCGGGCCTTGTCCGGGTGCTGGGGCCGCCAGCCCGCCCCCGCGCTGGTGACCGAGGACGACCGCCGCCGCCTGTTCCACCGCCTCGGCTCGGCCCAGGGCATGACCGAGATGAGCCCCACCTTCGGCCGCCGCGAAGTGCTCCAGGCGGTGGCCGACTGGGCCGGGGACCGCCTGGGCGCGGCCGAGGTTTGCGACCTGGCCGACGCCTGGCTGGCCACCGACGCGCCCGTGGCCCTCGACCTTGACCGTCCCGCCCCCGGCCGCGGCGCGGAGGTCATCCGCCGTCGCGACGGCCGCCGGGTGCGGGCGCTACGGGGCGAGGGGCTCTACACGACCCACGCGATGCTGGCCGTGGAGGCACGCATCTTCGCCGGCTACGCCGCGGGCCGGGCGGACGGGGCTGGCCTGGCCGACGAGGCCGCCCTCGCCGCCGTGCTCGCCGAGCGGCCCATGCTCGGCGAGGACCAGCGGGAGATGGTGCGCTCGGTGTGCAGGTCGGGCCACCGCGTCCAGTGCGTGGAGGGGCCGGGGGGGACGGGCAAGACGACGGCGCTGGAGGCAGCCGCCCAGGCGTGGCGACGTAGTGGGCTGCGGGTGGTCGGCGCCTGCGTCCAGGCCACGGCCGCCGAGCACCTCGCCGAGGCCACCGGTCTGGAGTGCTCGACGGTGGCCAGCCTGCTGGTCCGCCTCGACGCCTACCGTGCCGGCACCCTCGCCGAGCCGCCGCTCGACGAACGGACCGTGCTCGTCATCGACGAGGCCTCGACCCTGCCCAACCGTGACCTTGACCGCCTCGTCGACCACGTGAGGGCGGCCGGGGCCGCTGTGCGCCTGGTCGGCGACCCGGCCCAGCACTCGGCGGTGGCCGCCGGCGGCGGCTGGCGGGCGCTGCTCGAACGCTGGCCGGACGACCGGGCCGTGCTGTGGGAACGGCGTCGCCAGTCGTCCCCCGAGATGGCCGAGGTTCGCATGGCGTCGGCCGAGTACGCCGCCGGGCGGGTGGCCGAGGCCATGGACCGGCTACGGCGGGACGACCGCCTGGTGGAGGCCTCCTCGCCCGACGAACTGCTCGACTCCCTGGTGGCCGACTGGTACCTCGACCGCCTCCGCCGCCAGTCCGACCCCTCCGTCGAGGCCTCCTCGATGATCTCCGATCACCACTACGAGCGCCGGGAGCTCAACCGGCGCGCCCGGGCGCTGCTGTCGGCCGACGGCACCCTTCACGGCCCTGCCCTCGACGTGGGCGAGCTGTCGTTCCAGGCCGGCGACGAGGTGATCGCCGTCACCCAGAGCCCCAGGCTCCGCCCACGAGGTGCCCCCAGGTCGGAGTTCGTACGCAACGCCGAGCGGGGCCGGGTCGTTGATGTCCACACCGGAGACGACGCCGACCTGACGGTGGACTTCGAGCGCCGGGGCCGGGTCGTCGTCCCGTACTCTCATCTCGCCACCCGTGTCCGCGCCGGGGTCCCGTGCCCCCTGGCCCACAGCTACGCCATGACCTCCTACGGCGCCCAGGGGGCCACCTACCACGCCGGCCGCCACCTGGTGACCGACCGCTCCAGCCGCCCCGGCGTCTACGTCGGGCTCACCCGGGGGCGGAACGACGTGCGCCTCTACATGGTCCGCCGTGACGAACTGGTGCCGCCGCCCGAGCGCCACTCCCGCCTCCCGGTGGTGGGGGACGAGCTGTCCACTCTGGAGGCGGTGACGGCCCGGCTCGAGGCCGAGGACTACGAACGGCTGGCGCGCGAGCTCGACCCCCAGGTGCCGGAGGTGGCCCGGCTCCTGCGCACCTGCTCTCTGGCGGAACTGGGGCGCCTCCTGCTGTCGCCGGCCCCCCATGACCCCGAGGTGGTCGAGCACGCCTACCGGGACGCGGCCCGCATGGTCGCGGCCCGGCACGTCGTGGAGCCCCCACCGCCGGTCGTCGCCCACCTCGGGCGACGGCCCGACGGGCGCCTTCGGGCGACTTGGGACCGCGCCGTCGGGGCTGTTGCCGTCTACCGCGCCCGCTGGTCGGTGGACGGCTGGCGGCCGGGCGCGTTGTCGCCAGAGTGGGCGCTAGGGCCTCGCCCCACCAGCGGTGCCGAGGACCACTACGACCACATCGCCGGCGTCCTTTCGGCCGCGCAGGCCGAGCTGGCTGCGGGCCGTCCGACGGCGGAGCTGGCCGGGCAGCGCCGCGAGCTGCTCGCCCTGCTGGCCGCCGCCCCCGGGTCGCCCCGCCGCCTCGACTCGGTCGCCGAGGCGGCGCACGCGGAGGACAGGCTCCTTGTCGCCCAGGCGGGCCACGCCCGCCGCATACACCAGGTCGAGGACCTCCAGGTCGGGGCGCGTCGACGGCCCGACCAGCAGCGCCTCGAGCTCGCCCGGCGGGCCCTGGAGGCGTCGGCCGACGACCTTGCGGCTGCGGAGCACGCCGCCCTTCGCGCTCGCAAACGAGCGGATGCGATCGCCTCGGGGCGTGGCGACCGCGGCCCAATCGACGCCGACCTCGCCGAGGTGCAGGCCGCGCTCGACCTGCAGGTCACCCGCGCCCTGTCCCGACCCCGTCCCTACCTCACCGCTCTATTGGGCCCCCGGCCCGACGGCCCGGCCGCCAAGGACTGGGACGAGCCGGCGCGAGCCATCGAACGCTTCCGCCACGAGTCCCTCGGCATCGGCCCCGAGGCAGGCCCCCTCGACGCCGAGACCCCCCTCGCCGCCGCGATCGGCCCCCGCCCCGACGACGACCGCCTCCTGGCCGAGTGGCGCCGTACGGCCCGCGCCGTCGAGGCCGATCAGCCCCGGGAACCAGACGTGACGATCAATCTTTAGGTTAGGGGCTGCGTACGCGGGGACAGCTTGTAGATATCTCCCGGGTTGCACAACGGTTGCTTGAACGAACCCGACTCGACTCTCTCGCCGTCCCCGAAGTCCGCTCCGTGCCGATGATGACTCTAAAGGGTCTGAGCTCGTGCTCCGATATGTGTGGTGAGGGCTGGAGCCACATGGCAGGGAGGGACCGCAGTGGGACCGAGCGACCGATGATGACGATGACACCGGTGCAGAAGATTGGGATTCTCGTCGTTGTCGTGGGTGCCCTGGCTTTCACGGTCATAGGCTTGACTCCCGTCTCATCCGGAGGCATCGTGTACAAGTGCAGCGGTCCCGCGCTGCTCATGGTCCTGCAGGGGGAGTCCATGTGCCGATCGGAGGCGGTGGCCCTCTTGTTCCTCGCCGGACGCGTCGGCGGCGCGATCAGTGTCGTGGGCCTGACTATCATCACCCTCTTCCGTCCGCAGAAGACGGGTTAGTTAAGTTAGGTCCACCCCAAGCGGCGGGGTCGGCCTTATGCGCTCCCCTGGCGGCGTAGGCCAGATCCTCAACCGGCGCCTCTCCACCACGCCAGCGGGACACAGGGGGATCACGACCGAAGTCGGGGCACCGAGACCTTCCCAGGCCGCATGAGGCGAATGAGGTGTGGGAACCCCCGTGGGCCTGGGGTCCTCCGAACAGAACTCGCATCCCGATAGTGGGGCACAGGACCTGTCGCGGAGCGAGCTGCACGACCGTGTTCGAGGGGTCTCAGAGACCCAAGTCGATGTCCAGTGAAACCTCGGGTTCGGCGTCTACGGCCAGGCCCCGCGGGGTACCGCCAGCGCCGCTGCCCGGTCCCTGTGGCGCACCACGGGTCATGCCTGGGACGCGAACGGCAGGGGCTCGTCCCACTGTTCGCATCGCCCGGTCCACCGCGGAGCGGAGCTCGGGCACGAAGTCGTCGCGCACGCAGGTCAGCCAGCCGTTGAGGTCGCCCCAGGCTGCGGGCACGTCCAGCACGGTTGCCCGGGCTGCGGGCGAAGCCTTGGCCACCAGGTCGCGCAATGCCGCCGCGCCGGCCCGGCCGCGGTGGTCGGGGTCGAAGGCGATCACGAGTGCCTCGCCGGGGTGGCGCCGCAGCAGGTCGGCGGCCAGCCGTTCGTCGGGGAGCCCGGCACCCAGGACGGCGACCGTGCGGAAGCCGGCCTGGGCGGCCGTGAGCCCGTCGGGGATCCCCTCGGCGACGATCACCGCCCCGGGCGCCACGGCCCCGGCCCCTGTCCCGGTCCGGACCTCGGCCAGCCGCGGCGACGGGCCGACGAGCGTCGAGGAGGGGTTCTCGTACTTGTGGGCGCGCGGCCGCAGGTAGCGGGCCTGCAGGTAGAGGGCGCGCCCGTCGGCGTCGAGCACTGGGAAGACCACCGCTCGGCCCCCTCGGGGGAGCCCCTCGGCCCGCTCCATCCGCTGGGGCCCGGGGTCGGAGCCGACACGGTTGGCCCGCAGGACGTCCTCGTCCAGACCCCGTCCGGCCAGCCAGCGCCGGGCGGTCCTTCCCCCCGGCGACCACAGGTGCGCCTCGGCGGCGGCGACGTAGGCCTCGACCGCCGGTTGGGGCTGCGCCCCATGGGCCCTGTCACGCCGGTCCCGGCCGAGCGGCCGAGGCGGCTGCCGTCGCCCCTCCCACCCGCGGTCTCCCACGCCGCCCCGGCGAGCCAGGTCCTCCAATGCCTCGGCGAAGCCCACGCCCTTCACCGTCATCACCAGGTCGGCAGCCGTCCCGCCGGCGCCGCAGCCGTGGCAGTGCCAACGCTGCGTCCCGCCTGAGCTCTCGTAGACGCTCACCGGAGGCGTCCTGCCTGTCTGGGGACCGTGGTTACGCTCGGGGCACGGCCATGTCGCCGAGCGGCCCCTGCCCTTGTGCGGCCCCAGCAGCTCGTCGGCCAGGGCGGCCAGGTCTGTGCGTGCCAGCACCTCTTCACGGTCGACGGCCATGGCAACCTCCGGGAAGTCGCGTCCGGGGGCGATCGTGACGGCCACCGGTTGCCGGTCGGCTTGCCGGCAACCCTGCCGCCGACCGTTTGGACGCCGACGTGGTCCTCCAGTGAGGACCAGTGATGCCCTACGCGCAGCGGCGGCCACGACAGGTCCGCTCGCCCTTCGGCGGCACCCGGGGAGATCACCGCCCAGACCCGACGACGGCTCGGCCCAAGCCCCGGTCCTACGGCCCAGGCGCCCGGTGCCCGCCGCACGGGCTCAGGCGGCGGTCCCGCCGTCCGTCGGCGCGGGGGCTGTCCCGTCCCGCGTGCCCGCCCGCCCCGGTTGCCGGCCGAGGCCGGCCAGGGCCCGGAGGCGGCGGTTCGCGTAGTAGGGGCGGGCCCGCAGGTGGGCGGGCGGGAGTGTCCCGTGGATGAGGAGGGCGTTGTCGGGCTCGGCCTGGCGCAGGACGTCGCCGGGCAGCAGCCGCTCGCGCGTCGTCGACTCGCTGATGCTCCGGGCGCCGCCGGCGAGGTCGAACGAAAGCCCGTGCTGTCGGACCTCCTCGTCGCCGAGCAGGCGGCTCACGTACTCCAGCGTGGAGGGGTCGGACAGCCCCGAGAAGATCACCTTGCTCCCGTGGTTGGTGAGCACGCTGTCGGCCAGGGTGCCGTAGGCGTCGTCGATCTGGGCCTTCGACTGCCAGATGGTCACCAGCAACAGGCCGAGGCCCGAGCAGGTGGACGCCACCGCCGGGAGCCAGCGGGTGGGGGTGTTGGCGGCTTCGTCGAGGACGGCCAGCAGGTCGGGCATGGGACCGTCGTGGCGGGCGCCCCACTCGTAGACCTGCTGGGCGATCAGGTCCGACAGCAGGGCGCCGAACACGACCGAGAGGCGGTCCTGCTCGTTGACGGGGGCACAGACGTAGAGAGTGTTGTCCCCCGACAGCAGCCATTCGAGGTCGATCTCGCACCGCTGGGCGTTGTCGAGGACGTTGGGGTCCTGCCAGACGCCGAGCATCCTCTGGGCGGTGACGTAGATGTTGGAAGTGGTGCGGGGGTCCTTCTCCCACGTGCCGGTGAGGGCACGCAGGGCGTCGCCGGCGAACCGGCGCCGACGACGGTCGTCAGAGGCCAGCTCGACGTCGAGCAGGCCTGCGACCTGGCCCCGGTCCTTGGGGGTGGGACGGTCGGTGGTCAGCACCCAGCGCAGGACGTCGCTCATCGTGTGGCCGGAGACGGCCGCCGTGTAGAACAGGGCCCACAGCACCTGGGAGGCGAGGTCGGCGAAGAAGGCGAACGACGCGTCCTCCCGGGTGGCCCCCCGCTGGGAGTCGGCCAGCATCCTCGCCGCCTTCTGGGCGCCGGTGGGCGTCGTGCACGCCCTCAGCGGCGTCCATTGGGCGCATGGCTCACCCGTCGTCCCGGTCGGGTCGAAGACCTTGACCTCACCGAGCCGGCGGCGGCGGGCGATGGTGGCCTCGAGCAGGTCGTCCTTGACGCTGGAGAGGATGGCCGGGCCTTCCCACTCGAGGACCCCCGAGATGACGTTGGCCGTCTTACCGCACCGGGTGGGCCCGATCACGGCTACTGCCGAGCGGTCGCCCCGGCGACGGCCGCGACGGCCCCAGCGGCGCGTCCGCCGGCGGTCACGGCGCTCGGTGGCGACGAGCCGGTGCCCGACGCGCCCGAGGACCAGCCTCCCCGGGCAGGGCCCGGGCACGACCAGTGGCGCGATCTCGTGGGGCCGGGCCAGGTGAGCCCGGGTGTCCACCCCGAGGCGGCGCCGGCGCTCGGTACCCGCCCGCTGGCCCCGCAGCAGGTGGTAGGCAACCGCGGCCAGGGCGGCCACGGCGGCGACCGCCATCGCGGTGGCGGACCAGTACAGCACCGGCCCGGGGACCAGGTCCCGGACCTCGTCGGGCCACGCCACGGCCGGGCGGCCGAGGGTCGTGGGCAGGCGGAGCAGGGCCTGCATGGCCGAGCCGACGCCCACCGGCAGCGGCCGGCCGGAGCCGACCAGGGTGGCCAGCTGTGCCCCACCCCAAGTGGCACCGCCGGCGGCGGCCAGCGCCGCCAGCACCCACATGACGAGGTCGTCGACCAGTGTGCCGCCGCCGGCCGGGCCGCCCCGCCCCTGCGGGTTCACCCTGCGCCCCGTGCGCCGACGAGCACGCCCTCGGCCCGCTCGCGCCGTCGGCCCAGCGCCTTGCGGCCCTGTCCCACCTCGGGGCCGAGGCGGGCGAGAGTGCAGTCCTCGACGCGGGTGCGGTAGACGAGCCAGGCGTCGAGGGGGTCGAGCAGCTCGCGAGCGAGGGCGTCGGACAGGACGGCGGCCAGTTCCTCGCCGGGCCGGTGCCGGCGTTCCTGCGCCCACGCCGGCTCGGCCATGGCGGCCACGTCGGCCGACGCCCGGCGCTCCAGCCAGCGGGCCTGGCCGGCCATGGCGGTCCGCAGCCGCTGCCAGGTCCCGTCGACCACCCGCCGGGCGGCCCACGGGGTCTTGGTGCCCGCTGGCAGCGCCCTAATGAGGCCGTAGGCGGTGGCCACCACGAGCTGGTCCAGCTCCTCGACCGACTCCCACAGCCACGTGCCTCGTCCCCCTCGCCAGGCCCGGCGGCTGACCCCGGCCAGCCCGGGAAGGACGGCCTGCAACACTGCTCGGGCCGCCAACGGCTCGGTGCCGGCGCGGGCCGCCACTGCGGACAGGACGGCCGCCGCGTCGGGCCCGCTACGCCGGCAGTAGGCGACGGCCTCACCCGGGCCGGCGAACGCCCACAGGGCCGGTTCGGTCGCTGCCCACCGCCGCCACGCGGCCCGGGCGGCGGACGTGCGGCTCTCGTGCTCCCACTCCTGGCTGAGCGCCTTGAACAGGTTCGTCGTGTCCCACATGGGCCGAGCCTGCGCCCCACCCCTTGCCGGTGACCTTGCCAGCGGCGAGGAAGGACCGCCGCCTCTGTGCGGCCGTCGGCGCCGTCAACGTTGCCGGCAACGTCAACGACATAGCATTGGGCGCCCCGGTTGGCAGTGGACTTCCGCCGTGTCCGCTCGCCGCCGGGGCCTTCTCGAATGGCCCGCCGGGCGACGACGGTGGGAGTTCCCGGGTGCTGGCCAGCCCGCCGCCGGTCCCTGCTTCCGGGCCCTGACCGCGGACTACGAAGGGGCAGCGATCACGCGACGGAGGCCGGCGCCGGACCGGTCCACGGGCATGGCGGGGCGCGAGCTCGTTGACCGGTGGCGTTGACGGTGGCGATCTCCTTGACCGATCGACAGAGCCAGCTTGAGCAACTGCAAGGTTGGGCGTAACGAGCGTCGCCGGGCCGACGCCTGGTGGTGGTCCGCGGCAGGGGTGACGGGGACCGATGCCGCCGAACCGTGACCAGAGGCACCGGACCACTCTCGGGAGAGGACCACTTGGCTCCGCAAGCGGAACGAGAGGACCGTGATCGCGCACTCGTGCTCAAGGTCGGTCGTCGACGCGCCGATGTGGTCTGTGACGCACCTCCCGGCATGGGAGGCGCCCGGCGGCCTTGAGCGGCCGAGTGGCGGCGGGGACGGACCTCGGCCACGAAGGGATCGGAGAGAGCATGGACGGCAGGCCAAGCAACCGCCCCCACAGGCGGAGCACACGTTTTCTCGGGGCTCTGGCCCGGGGCGCTCGCCCGGCGGCCGTGGCCGCAGTGGTGGTGCTGTCGTTGACCGCCACCCTCCAGTGGGCCAAGGCCACGGGGACGACCTCGGTGGCGGCAGGGGCGCAGACGGTGACATCGTTGGCGCCGCCGCCGTCGACGACCGACCGGCCCATGGGCCCGACAACCACGGCCCTTGGCCCCCGGCCGTCGACCACCCTCGCCCCCACCACCACACTCGCTCCCCGCACCACTACCACCCTCGCCCCGACCACGACCACCACGTCGGTCCCGCCGGGGCCGCCGACCAGGGCGTTCTGTGACGCGGCCCGGCCCCTGGCCGACGACCTGCGCCTGGTGCTGGTGTCGCTGGCCGAGCCGGCAACCCTGCGGTCCCTGATCGGGTCGGCCTCGCCCCGCAGCGCAGTGGCCGCCGAGGCCGCCACCGGGGCCGTCAGGGCCGAGGCGGAAGCCGTAAAGGCGGTGGTCGACGACTTGGCCGTGGTCCTGGAGCGGGCCGACTACCAGTTGTCGAGGTTGTCGCCCGAGGAGCTGGCCAGGCTGCACTCGCCCGAGACCCTCGGCGCCATCGGCCGCCTCGGCTCGACGGTGGGACGGTCATGCTGAGGACCCGCACGACGTACCGTCGCCGGACGGGCCTGAGGTTGCTCGTGGGCCCGGTCCTGGCCCTGGTGGCAGTGGCCGGCCTCCCCTTCGCCCCGCTCGGGCCCGTACGCAGCGCCGTCGCCGCCGACTACCGGTCGACGGTGCTCGAGGACAGCCCGAAGTCCTACTGGCGCCTCGGGGCGGGCGGCGCCGGTCACGACCAGACCGGCCTCCTGCAGCTCAACAGCTCGGCCACCGCCGGCCACGCCGGCGCCATCGGCGGGGACCCCGACACCGCCGTGTAC
The DNA here is from genome assembly GCA_040754375.1 of Actinomycetota bacterium. Taxonomy (NCBI): domain Bacteria; kingdom Bacillati; phylum Actinomycetota; species Actinomycetota bacterium. Next base: position 1,013 of record JBFMCT010000048.1, on the reverse strand, counting down.
CTCAACGGGGACTGGGCCAGCCTGAACCGCACGAGCCTGGGCAGCCCCAACCCCCTGGGCTTCGGGCACTTCTCCCTCGAGGCCTGGTTCAGGGTTGACCCCGGATGGCAAGGGGAGGGCTACCTGGTGCATGTCGGGCCGGGCTGGTACCGGCTCGGGGTGAAAGAGCGCCGGCTGACCGCCAGGGCCCAGGTGGCCGGGGGCTCGGCCACCGTAACCTCAAGCGCCTACGTGGCCGACAGCGAGTGGCACCACGCCGTGCTGACCGGCGACGGCGCCCGGCTGCGCCTCTACCTCGACTCGGTCGAGGTCGGCAACGTGGCCATGGCGGGCCCGGCGACCGGGTCGGGCTCGAGCAACGTGTCCCTGGGGGTGAGCCTTGGTTCGGGCGGCACCCACTTCAAGGGCCACCTCGACGAGGCCGCCGTTTACGACGCCCCCCTGTCCCCCGAGCGCATCGCCGCCCACTACGTGGCGTCGGGCCGCCAGCCGCGTCTGGTCGGCGGGCCCATGGCCGACCACGAACGGCGGGGGGCGTGCAACTCCGCCTCGGGCCAGGCGGCCGCCAGCTTCGGCCAGGCGACGCACTTCCCGGTCAACACCGCCACCGGCAACTTCTGGCACACGTTCACAGACCTGACCATCCCGGGCCGGGGCGTGCCCCTGCGGCTGCAGCGCACCTACAACAGCGACCTGGCGGCCGTCGACGGGCCGTTCGGCAAGGGCCTGGTCCAGCACCTACGCCATGGCCCTGTCGGTCTCGCCCGGCCAGGTCACCTTCACCCAGGAGAACGGCTGCGAGGTGGTGTTCACCGTGGCCGGGGCGGGCTACGCCGCGCCCCCCAGGGTGCGGGCCACCCTGTCCAAGGCGCCCGACGGCAGCTACACGGTGGTGCGCAACGGCACCGAGACCTTCCTCTTCGGCCCCGACGGGGCCCTGGTCGCCCTCAAGGACCTCCACGGCCAGACGACCTCGGTCTCCCGCCCCGACGCGTCGACGATGGTGGTCACCG
>JBFMCT010000047.1 GCA_040754375.1 Actinomycetota bacterium | reverse complement strand
GGGGCGGCGGGTGGGGGGGCGGCGGCCGGCGGTCGCCTGCACTGGGGGGCGGCTCTCGTCTACCTGGCGGTAGCCACCGTGCTGTTCGCGGTGGTCGGGCTCTCGGTGGCCCACCTACCGTGGTCGGACAACCCCAAGGTCATCGCCTTCCCAGGCCAGCCCTGGTTGTCGGGGTGGGTGCAGTGGGATTCGGCCTGGTTCCACGACGTGGCCCGCAACGGCTACTCCTACGTACCGGGCGAACCCAGCTCGGCCGCCTTCTTCCCGGCCTACCCCCTGGCCATGCGGTTGCTGTCGCCGGCCACCGGCAACCTGCTGCTGGCCGGGATCGTCGTCACCGTGGCCTGCGGCGCGGCCTCCGCCGTCCTGTTCTCGACCTGGGCCCGGGAACGGCTGGCGCCCGCGGCCGCGGCCACCGCCCTGGCCCTTTTCCTGCTCTACCCGTTCTCGTTCTTCCTGGCCGGGGCGGTGTACGTCGAGGCCCTGTTCATGGCGTCCATCCTGGCCGCCTTCCTCCTGCTGGAGCGGGGCCACCCGGTGTGGGCCGGCGTGGCCGGAGCGGTGGCCACCGCCACCCGCCACGTGGGGATCGCCGTGTGCGCCGGGTTGGTCCTGCGGGCGCTGGAACGGCGAGGCGGGCTGGCCCGGCCCCCAGGGAGACGGTGGGCCGTCGACGTGGGCCGGCTGCGGCCCGCCGACCTCGGGGTCCTCCTGTCGGCCGCCGGCATCGGGGCCTTCGCCGTCTACCTGTGGGCGGCGTTCGGCAGCCCGCTCACGTTCGTCGACGCCCAGCGGGGCTGGGGCCTCCAGGACGGGCTGGGCACCTACCTCAAGTTCGACGTGTGGGACGAAGTTCGCGACTTCCGCAGCCCGTTCGCCTGGGCCGTCTACATGTCCCACCCGGCCATGACCGTGCTGGCCGTGGCTTTCCTGCCCAGGGTGTTCCGGCGGTTCGGGACGGCCTACGGGGCGTACTCCGTGCTGGCCATCGTGCTGCCCGCCCTGGCCCTGTCCAACTTCTTCGGCATGGGGCGTTATGTGATCCCCGCCTTCCCGTGCTTCGCGGCCGCCGGGGAGTGGCTGTCCGAGCGCCCGCGCCTGCGAGCCCCGGTCCTGGCCGTGAGCGCCGCCGGCCTGGTCGTCACCACCTCGTTCTTCGCCCGGGGCGTCTACCTGGCCTGAACTGGGTGGCTGGGCGGCCGGTGGCCGGGTCTGGAAGGCTGGGGGCATGAGAGTCGGGGTGTCGCTGCGCAGCCGTTACGAACCGCCTGACGTGCGCACGGGCGCCCGCTGGATGGTCGAGCAGGCATCGGTGGCTTGGTCCGCCGGCCTGGACTCGCTGTTCGTAGGCGACCACCACGTGACCGGGGGGCCGTACTACCAGAACGTCCCCATGCTGGGCCGGCTGCTGGCCGAATGGGAGGGGCGCACGGCCGGCGCCCTGTTCCTGCTCCCCCTGTGGAACCCGGTGCTGGTGGCCGAGCAGGTGGGCACCCTGGCATCGCTGGCCGGGGGCCGGTTCGTCCTGCAGGCCGCGGTGGGCGACGGCGAAGGCCAGTTCGCGGCCCTGGGGGCCGATCTGGGCGGGCGGGCGGCCACCTTCGAGTCGTCCCTGGCCGTCATCCGCACGCTGCTGGCCGGCGGCGAGGCCGGCGGCGCCCGGATCGGGCCCCTGCCGCCCGAGCCCGTCGACGTGTGGATAGGCGGCACGGCCCGCCGGGCCATCGACCGGGCCGCCCGCCTGGGCGACGCCTGGCTGGCCGGCCCCGAACTGGTTGTCCCCCGGGCCGCCGAACTGGTGAGCTACTACCTGGACCGGTGCGCCACCCACAGCCGGCTGCCGGCGGCCGTGGCCGTACGCCGCGACGTGCACATCGGCCAGGACACGGCCGACGCCCAGAGGGTGGCCCGCCCCATCCTCGACCGGGGTTACCGGGGCTTCGACCCCGACGCCGTGGTGGTGGGCGGCCCCGACGAGGTGGCCGAACAGTTCCGGGCCCTGGCCGCCGTGGGCTTCACCGACGTGATCGTGCGGCCCCTGTCGGACGACCAGGCCGACACCCTGGCCTGCCTCGACCGCCTCGGCCAGGTACGAGCCTCGCTCCACGCCGCCCCCTGAACCACCCATCTCGCGAAACCCGCGCGGGGATCGTGGGCGAAACGCCCACGATCCCCGCGCGGGTTTGCGGGTGTTGGGTTACTCGCCCTCGTCCCAGCGACGGTCGTCCTCGTCCCAGGCGGCGTTGCGGGCCTCGGATGTCTTGCGCCAGTCGGCCGCCGCGGCGGCCGACGGGTACGGGCCCATGGCCCGGTCCAGGGCACAGCCTTCCCCGGCCTGCTCCACCTGCCCGTGCTCGAGGCAGTAGTACCACTGGTCGGAGCCAGCCATGAGCCTCCTCTGTTCGATGTGGCCTTATTCGATGTGAACGGTCTCGATCACGGAGTTGACCATGGGGACGAGGCGCTCGCGGTCGGCATAGCTGCCGATGACCACGAACAGGCAGAAGGCCCGCTCGCCCAGGGAGAAGAAGTACTGGGCTCCGGCCTGGCCCGGCACCGAACGGGGCATGGCCCGGGGGGAGAAGTCCGACGCCCGCACCGGGACGGGCAGGCCCTCGCTCCGGAACAGGCCCTGGCCGGCGTTGTCGGGGTGGAACTCCACGAGGGTGACCAGCACGTCCTCGCCGCCCATGTCCTCGTTGACGCCGCCCCCGTAGTCGCCCCGGTCGGCGGGCAGGGCGAAGTTGGCGGCGTGCAGGGCCCGGCGCTCGCCCGCGTCGCCCTCGTTGTCCCGCCGGTAGATGCGCCCGTCCCAACCGTCGGGCAGTTCGACGTCGAGGCCCAGGCCCGACAAGCGCTCGGCCACCTCAGCTCTCCTTGTCGGGCGGGTAGAGGCTGGGGTCCCCGGGGTGGACTCCGGCCGCCAGCAGCTTCTGGTCGGCCGTATGCTCCCGGGCCCGGCCGCCCTCGCCCCGGCCCTCGACGGCCTTGGACCACATCTCCACCACCTGGTCCCAGTCGGAGGCCGCACCCGAGGCCACGACCCGGCCCGAGGGCCCGTCGACATAGGCAAACCACGGGGCCACCTCCACGCCGTACTGCTCCCACGCCCGGGTGGACAGCACCAGGGCGTGGTCGGGGGGAGCGATCTCGGCCAGCTTCGAGGGGCTCTCGGCCTCGGGGCCCTTGGTCACGATCACCAGGCGGGCACCCCCCGGCACCCGGAGGCGGCGGCCCGACCGGAACCGGTCCCAGAACCCGATGCACGTGAAGCACCCGCTGGTCAGAAAGGCCAGCAAGGTGTCGTGGCGGGCGCCCGCCACCCCCACCCTGATCACCTCGCCCGCCAGGGTCTCCCCCGTCACGTCCGACGCCTCCCGGGCGGCAACCGGCCCCGCCCGCCCGGCCCCGGCCCCGGCCCCGCCGCTACCCGTACCCGCCTCGAGGGCGTGCAGCTTGGCCAGGATCTCGGTGTGGCTGCGGAGCAGTCCCACCACCAGCAGGCCCAGCAGCGCGATAACGAGGGCCTCGACAGCCACCACCCAGGCCACTCAGACCACTCCCCGCCAGCGCTGGTTGGGGCCGCCGTGCCAGGTCCACTGGTGGATGCGGGCGCCGTCGTCGGCGGAGATGCCCGAGACGTCGAGCACCTTGCCGCTGTGCACGTTGGTGATGCGGGCCGAACCGTCGAGCAGGTTCTCGATCCGCCAGCGCTGGTTGGCCCCACCGTGCCAGGTCCACTGGTGGACGGGGGCCCCGTCGGCCGTGGAGAACTCGGCCACGTCCAGGACCTTGCCGCTGTGGAGGGCCACGAACCGGTAGGTGCCGTCGAGCTGTCGTTCGATGGCCCAGCGCTGGTTGAGGCCGTTGGTGACGCTCCACTGCCAGACGGCGGCCCCGTCGGCCGTGGAGAGGCCGCTGACGTCGAGCACCTTGCCGCTGTGGGCGGCCGTGATGTGGTTGCCGAGCACGGGGACGGGGCTGCTCTGCACCCGCAGGCCCCGCCAGCGCTGGTTGGCCCCGCCGTGCCAGGTCCACTGGTGGATACGGCCGCCGTCGGCCTGGGAGAACTCGGCGATGTCGAGCACCTTGCCGCTGTTGACGTTGACGATGCGGCTCCAGCCGTCGCCCACGTCCTCCACCCGCCAGCGCTGGTTGGCCCCACCGTGCCAGGTCCACTGGTGGACCCGGCCGCCGTCGGCCGTCGAGAAGTCGGCCACGTCGAGGACCTTGCCGCTGTGGGCGGCGATGATCTTGTACGTCCCGTCGGCCTGGCGCTCGGCGGCCCACCGCTGGTTGTCGGCCCCTGTGGGCGACCACTGCCAGATCGTGGCCCCGTCGGCCTGGGATACCTGGGCGACGTCGAGCACCTTGGCACTATGGGCCGACACGATGGGGTCCCCGGGCCGGGGGGGCGGGGGAGGCGACGGGGCCGGGCAGTTGGCCGTGTGGTTGGCCGTCGAGTTGTCCCACAAGGTGGTCTGGTCGCACCCCGAGTAGAGCTGGTAGGGCGGTGTACAGGTGACCACCCGGCACACGATGGGCCCGAAGCACTCGATCTCGCGGTGGCAGTTGCCGTAGCGGAACTGGTTGCAGGCCGCCCGCCGGTTGTTGCAGTCGCCCCGGCCGCACTCGCACGAGAACGACGTGTTGCCGCACGAGACGTTGCAGTCGACGTAGTAGCGGGGGCCGTTGCAGAACATCGACCCGTCGGCCCGCCACCACCCGGCCGGGAACGAGCCCGGCGGGCACGAGTTCTCCCCGTTGTTGACCGAACAGCAGAAGTCGGTGTACCCGTCGCAGCACGCCGACCCGCAGTCACAGTCGGTGCCCGCGCAGTGGCAGATGGCGGCGTAGGCCGTCCCCGGCCTCGTCAGGAACCTAACGGGCGCGACGGCCAGGGCCGACCCCACCACGGCCGACCGCACCAGGAAGTTGCGCCGCGAAGTGCGCGACCCGAGTAGGGCCGACCCCTTCTCCACCAGCCATTGGCTCATGGTCCCGTCACCGCCCTCATCCGACCGGCGCCGCCAGGGTGAACCGCGTCTCGGACACGTTGACCTCCACCCGGCTGCCGGGCCCGAAGCCCTCGACCGGGCTGGTACCTCGGAAGGTGACCGACTGGCCCGGGCCGATCGAGGCCACACGAGGGGTGAACGTGCATGCTCCCCCCTGGTCGCGCACGAAGACCGGCTCCGGGGCAACGCCCGCGGCCCCCGCCATCTCGATGCGCAGCGGCGGGAACGGGGCCGGACGGTCGGCCGCCTGGTTGGCCACGGTCAGCACCACGGCCCGCGACGGGGTGGCCGCCCCGGTCACGGGCGGGCAGTCCTCGGCCGCCGTAGGGGCCGGGGAGCCGGCCACCGACAGCGTGATCCGGTAGCGGTGGCCGTCGCTGGAGGTCAGCTCGTCGCTGTAGTCGCTCATGGTGGGGGCCGAGGCGACCGTCGTCGTCGTCGTCGTCGGCCCGGCCTGGCCGGAGACGACAGGGTCGTCCTCGCCGCAGGCGGCGAGAGCGGCCGAAAGGGCTACGAGGACGAGGGCGGCGCCGGACTTCAGGCTCTCGAACCTACCGCACTGCGGGGACGCCGCGGTCTCAACCGTCGACGCCCAGCAGCCGGGGCCGGGTGACGGCCCGGGCGCCCCGCACCAGCCCGAGGACAGCTACCGCCCAGGCCACGGCCCCGATGAGCAGGCCCGAGCGGGTACCGGTGGAGAGCGAGCCGCTCGACTGGGCGTAGGAGATCATGATGAGCGGGAGGCTGACCAGGCCCGAGGCCTGCTGGGCGGCGGCCGCGCTGCGCACCCGGGCCGACAGGCGCAGCACCACCGACAGAGTGATGGCCAAGAACGGAGGGATGACCCACAGCATGAGCACCAACCAGTCGAGCGTGGGGAAGAACCACCCCCCCACGGCCGGGCCCACTATGAGGTTGACGGCCAGCGAGTAGATGGCGAAGCCCACCAGGGTGCACACGTAACCGGGCAGCAGACTGGCCACCAGCTTGCCGAAGTAGATCTCGCGCTCGGAGGCGGGCGAGTGGGCCAGGAAGTCGCCCGTCCCCCGCTCCCGCTCCCCCACCAGCGTGTTGGCCCCGACGGCCGTGGAGATGGTCAGGGGCACGATCACGGCCAGGGGGGCGAACAGGTAGACGGCCAGGGCATAGGACGTGCGCTCCGCGGCGTTGGCCCCGGCCATCTGCTCCTGGGCCTTCTGAGGCAGGAAGTCGAGGGCGGTGGACACCTTCTGCACGGTGGGGACGCTGCCCAGGCGGGTGATGCCCAGCAGCAGGCCGGTGGGGATGATCACGAAGAACAGGGCGGCCATGGCCAGCATGGGCGCCCAGAAGTCCGGGCTGCGCCGGAGCTGGCGCAGGTCGCTGCGGGCGATCGTCCAGACGCGTGCCCGGTTCACCCCCGGCGCACCTTCATGTAGAGCTGCTCGAGGGTGGGGTGCTCGGGCGTTACCTGGGTGACCCGCACGCCCGCGGCCACCAGGTCGGACACGAGGCGGGGCACGAGGCTCAGGTCGTCGAGGGTCACGAAGGCCACCGAACCGTTGCGCTCGTAGGCATCGACGCCGTCCATGGCGGCCAGGCGGTCGAGGTCGCTCCGGGGCTCGGCGTCGAAGGCCACCCGGGGGTGGGGCCAGAAGCGGTGCACGAGGTCGTCGGGGCGGCCGCTGACCACGTCGCGGCCCGCTTCCATCATCACCACCTGGTCGGCCAAGCCCTCGGCCTCGGCCAGCAGGTGGGTCGACATGAGAACGGTCTTTCCGGCCGCGGCCATCTCGTCGATGAGCCCGAGCACGGCGTGGGACGACTCGGGGTCGAGGCCCGACGTGGGTTCGTCGAGCAGCAGCAGGTCGGGGTCGTGGAGGATGGCCCGGGCCAGGGCCAGCCGGGTCTTCATGCCCGTGGAGTAACCGCCCACCTTGAGGTCGAGGGCGTCGACGATGTCGAAACGGGCGGCCGCCTCCTCGACGGGCGCCCGACGGCCCAGGCCGAACAGTTCGGCCGCGTAGACCAGGTTGTCCCGGCCCGTGAGCCGGTCGTACAGGGCGGGCTTGGCCGCCACCACGCCACAGCGCCGGCGCACGCCCTCACCGGCGGGCCCGCCGGGGTCGGCCCCGAACGTGCGGACCGTGCCTACGGTGGCTGCCAGGGCACCCGTGACCATACGCAGGGCCGTCGTCTTGCCCGCACCGTTGGGCCCGAGCAGCACGGTCACCGACCCGCCGGGGACCGACAGGCTGAGGTCGTCGAGGGCCACGGCCGGCCCGAACGTCCGCCGGACGTGGGACAGCTCCACCACCGGCGGTTCTCCCATCAGCGGACGACCCACCACACCCGGTTGGAGGCCACGCTCTCGCCCGCGGCGTTGTAGGCGGTCACGTGGTAGGAGACGATGCCCAGGGGCTCGCCCGTGCGGACCACGCTGAGCACGTTGCCCACGGTGGCCTGCAAGACGGGGGTGCCGACCCCCGTTCCCCGGTAGACCCGGTAGCCGGTGACCGTCCCCGTGGTCGGGGGCTGCCAGGCCAGGCGCACGCTGCCCGGCGAGGGCTGGGAGACGGTGAGGCTACGGGGGGCCGACGGCTTCACCCCCGCGGTGGTGGTCGTGGTCGTCGTGGCCGGCGGCTTGGTGGTCGTGGTGGGGGCCACGGTGGTGGTCGTGGTGGGGGCCACGGTGGTCGTGGTCGTGGCCGGCGGCTTGGTCGTGGTCGTGGTGGGGGCCACGGTGGTGGTCACGGGGACGGTCGTGGTCGTAGTTGTGGGCGGGGGGGCCGTCCCACCCGGGGCCGTGGCCAGGAAGGCGCTGTTGGCCGTGTTCCAGTGGGTGGCCAGGTAGCTGCCGGCGGGCGGGCTGGTGTGGAAGTAGTCGTCGTTGTTGCAGTCGAAGCGGTTCTCGTGGCTGGCCGGGCAGCGGTAGACCATGCGGACGCCCGCCCCGTCCACGTAACACATGCGGTCGTACTCGTCGGTGCAGTGGCTACCCGGGGTCGAGTTGGGGGCCGACTGCTGCACGCCTCCGAGGTTGTGCATGAGCTCGTGGGCCTCGACCGAGTTGGCGTGGCCCCAGCAGGCGTTGTCGACCCGCGACACCAGGCCCTGGGCCCCGGGGTGGCCGTTGTTGTAGTTGGCGCCCGGGGCGGGGTTGGCCCGGTCGTCGTAGTAGATCTGGCCGATCCCGCAGTACACGTTGGCGTCGACCCACACGAGGTACTTGCGGTCCGAACGGGTGAACCCCCGGGCCCGCAGTTCGGCGATCGTGTTCGAGAACGTGTCGTCGCCCGTGTTCGACATCGTCACCCGCTCGATGACCGGCAGGCACGACGATCCGGTCACGAAGCGGACGTGGCGGGTGCCTCCCGTCTTGGCCGCCGAGGCGTTGGTCATCAGGTCGACGTTGGCCGCCCACTGCACGAACGAGGCCTGGTAGGTGCTGAACCGGTCCGGCACGTTGGCCGCCCGGGCGTACACGAGTTGCACCCGGTAGCCGTCGCTGCCGTTGCCGTAGCACTGGATGCCGGTCTGGGCCGGGGCCACCGAGGGGCTGCCCTCCAAGGTGGCCGAGGCGTCGGGGGGCCGGCGCTGGCGGACGTCCACCCCGGCCGGCGCGGGGTCCGGCCCGTGGGTACACAGAGCCTGGAGCACCCCGTTGACCCGGTCCCGATGGGCCAGCTCGTAGTTGCCCCGGCACACCCCCGACGGGCCATGGCGCACCAGCCCGTCGAGCACCAGGCCCCGGGGGTCACGGCCTTGCTCGTAGCGGTCGGCCCCGGGGGCCGGCCCCTGGGCCCTGGCGGTGGCCCCGGAGCTGGCCAGGAGGGACAGGACGGCAGCGAAGACAGCGGCGCGGCGCACGTAGGTCCTGTCGTCGCGGCCTGGCCCCGGGTTGAGCACAATGAGCCAAACGGCTCACCCGGTGGCCGGGTTACCCGCTCCCGCCCGGGTCAGCCGTACCGCCGGCCAGGCCCAGGGCCATGAGGTAACCGAGGGCCCGCTCGGCCCGGGGGTAGCGGTTGACCAGCGCCCAGAAGGCGGGCGTGTGGCCGGGCTCGACCAGGTGGGCCAGCTCGTGGACGATCACGGCGTCGACGACCCACGGGGGCAGGGCCGCCAGCCGCGACGAGAGGCGCACGGTCCCCTGGCTGGGGGTGCACGACCCCCACCGCTTCTCCTGGTTGTCCGCCCAGGCCACCGATCGGGGCCGGGGCAGGTCGTAGCGGCGGGCCAGGGCCGCGGCCCGGCCGTCGAGGTCGATGGTGGCCGCCACCCGGCGCCGTTCCAGGCGGGCCACCAGCCGCTCCACGTGTACTCGCTCGTCGGCCTTGCTCATCCGGGCCGGGACCCGTACCCGGATCACCCCGTCGACGACGCGGGCCTCCACCGTCTTGCGCCGCCGGGCGCTGCGGACGACCACCACCTCGAGCGGTGGGGGCGGAGCCGCCTGGAAGGCCGACGGCTCAGTCGCGGCGGACCGGCGCCGGCACGGGGCGGCTCGTGCGCCGCGTGCGCGTGACCGCCACGAACCCGCCGGCGAACAGCACCAGCCCCACGACGCCCAGGCCGGCCACCAGGGCCACCGGGAAGCTCGAACCCACCGGTTCGGCCACCGGGGTGAAGGCCTGCAGGTCGGGCTCGGCCGTCGGCGCGGCGGCCACCGTACGCAACTCGAACATGGCCCGCCCGGGCGTGCCCGCCACGTCGGCCCCGTCGGCGTCGCGCAGTACGGCCACCACCGAGTAGAAGCCTGGCGGCCCGTCAGGGACGGTGAACGTAGTCGTGAAGGTACCGTCGCCGTCGGGCATGGCCTGGGCCAGCAGCACCCCGTTGGGCGCGGCCCACCGCACCTCCACCCCCGACGACCCCGGCGGGGCACTGAACGCCTTGCCCGTCACGGTCACCACCTGCCCGGGCCGCCCTTCGGCCGTCGACAGGTTGATCACCGCCGGCGTCACACACGCGAAGGCGGTCGCCCCCGCCGCCACCACCACCGCTCCGGCGGCTACCAACGACCCGGCTACGGCACGGAGCTTCGACATCTGCGGCCACCTCCTGCGGGTCGCGGCCGGCCCCCGCGGCCGGTACGCCCTGCCCTCCCAGGTTACCCGCCCGCGCCTGCCGGGCGCGGGCTTCAGGCTCGTACGGCGGTGGGGGCCTCTCGCTGGGGGACGAGGTCGAGCATGCGCTCGTCGAAGGGCAGGCCCCGGCCCGAGGGTAGGACGATGGCGTGTTCGGGGCCCAGTTGGGTGACGAAGTCGACGTCGTGGCTGACGAGGACGACCGTGCCCTTGAAATGCTGGAGGGCGGCCAGGACGGCCTCGCGTGACGCCGTGTCGAGGTTGTTGGTGGGCTCGTCGAGCAGCAGGAGGTTGGCCTTCCCGGCCACCAGGCGGGCCAGCGACAGCTTGGTCTTCTCGCCCCCCGAGAGGGTGGCCGCCTCCTGGTCGGCCACGTCGCCCTTGAGGCCGAAGTGGCCGAGGATGCCCCGTAGCTCGGCCTCGGTGAGCCCGGGGGCGGCCGCGTCGGAGATGACCCCGAACACGCTGGCCCCGGGGCGGATGTCTTCGTGCTCTTGGGCGTAGTAACCCACAGTCACGTTGGCGCCCAGCCGCACCGAGCCGGCGTCGTGGGCGTAGATGCCGTAGATGCAGCGCAGCAGCGTCGTCTTGCCGGCCCCGTTGGGGCCCACGACCACGAACACCTCGCTGCGGCCCACGGTGAACCCGACGTTGCGCAACACCGTCGTGCCTCCCAGGCGCTTGGTCAGCCCGTCGACGGTGAGCACGAGATCGCCGGCCCGCACCGGGTCGGGGAACCTCACCTTGAGGGGCCGGCGCTTGACCACGGGCATGGCCGACTCCTGGCGCTCGACTATGCGCCCGATGCGCTGCTCGAGGGCCTTGCGCTTGCGGGCCGCGGTGGCGTTGCCCTGGCGGAACTTGTCGGCCGTTCGTTCGAGGCGGGCGATCTCGCGCTGGGCGTTGACGTTCTCGCGGGCGGCGGCCGCCTCCCGCTCGTCCCGCTTGGACAGGAACTGGCTGTACGTGCCCCGGTAGACGGCCAGTTGCCCGGCCTCCAGGGCCAGCACCCGGTCGATCGAGTCGTTCATGAGCTCGATGTCGTGGCTCACGACCAGAACGGCGCTGGGCGTCGTGCGCAGAAAGCCCATGACGAAGGCCTTGGCTTCGGCGTCGAGGTGGTTGGTGGGCTCGTCGAGAACCAGCAGGTCACCCCCGGCCAGCAGCAGGCGGGCCAGCTCCAGGCGACGGCGCTGGCCGCCCGAGAGCGAGCCGACATCGGACAGCAGGGCGTCGGTGTCGAGGCCCAGGCCGGCGGCGATGCGCTCGGCCGCCGGTTCGAGCTCGTAGCCCCCGCCCAGGCGGAAGCGCTCCTCCAGGTCGCCGTAGCGGTGGACGGCCCGGTCGAGGGCGTCGGTGTCCGCCCCGGCGTCGTGCATGTGGTCGTGGGCGTCGGCCAGCTTGTCCCGCAGGGTGGCCAGGGGGCTGGCCGCCAGCAGGTGGTCGAACACCAGCTCCTTCTCCACGCCCGGCTGGGGGGTGGTGTCCTGGGCCAGCCAGCCCACGCGCGGCGGCAGGCGCACGGACCCCCCGGCGGGGGCGGCCTGGCCGGCGATCGTTCGCAGCAGCGTGGTCTTGCCCGCCCCGTTGGGCCCCACCAGGGCCACCTTCTCCCCGGCCAGCACCTGAAAGGAGGCGTCGTCGAGCAACACCCGGGCGCCGATCTCGATGCGGAGCTGTGAAACCTGAAGGGTCATGGTGAGGGGCGCGCGCCGCGGGCGGGAAGACCGCGGGGCGCCAGCAGAAGGGTACAGGACACGGGCTCCTTACGAGCCCGACCAGAAACCCCCTTGACCTCAAGTGTACTTGAGGTTTTACGGTCGCCCCATGGACGTGAACATGTGGATGGCCCTCGAGAGCGCCATGCAGCCCGACGCCCCCCGCCGGCCCCTGCGCCGGGCCACGCTGCGCCGGGTGGCAACCTTCGCCCGGCCCTACCGCGCCCGCCTCACCGTCTTCCTGGCCCTGAGCACCGTCGGGGCGGTGCTGGGGGTGGCCACACCGGTGCTGGCCGGGAGGGCCGTGGAGGCCATCGTCGACGGGGAGGGGCCCTCGACCGTGCTGGCCCTGGCCGCCGTCATCGCCGCCTTGGCCGTGGCCGCGGCCGCCGTCGGCCTGCTCGAACGGCTCCAGTCGGCCAAGGTGGGCGAGGGCCTGATCTTCGACCTGCGGCGCACCGTCTACGACCACGTGCAGTCGATGCCCGTGGCCTTCTTCACCCGCACCCGCACGGGGGCGCTCGTCAGCCGCCTCAACAACGACGTGATCGGCGCCCAACGGGCCTTTACCTCGGCCCTGTCGGGCGTCGTCACCAACCTCATAGCCCTGGGTCTCACCGTGGTGGTGATGGCCCGCTTGTCGTGGCAGGTCACGCTCCTGGCCCTCGTGCTGCTGCCCGTCTTCGTGGTGCCCGCCCGGCGGGTGGGAAGACGGGTTGGCCAGCTCGAACGGGAGGGGGCCGACCACAACGCGGCCATGACCTCGCAGATGACAGAGCGGTTCTCGGCCCCCGGGGCGATGCTCGTCAAGCTGTTCGGCCGGCCCGAGGCGGAGTCGGCCGAGTTCGGCCGGCGGGCGGCCCGGGTGCGCGACATCGGGGTGCGTTCGGCCATGGCCATGGAGGTGTTCGTCCGGGCCCTCATGCTCGTCTCGGGCCTGGCCCAGGCCCTCATCTACGGCCTAGGAGGCTGGCTGGCCCTGCGGGGCGACCTGTCAGCGGGCACGGTCGTCACCCTGGCCCTGCTGTTGAGCCGCTTGTACGGCCCGCTCACCTCGCTGGCCACCGCCCGCCTCGACGTGACCACCGCCCTGGTCAGCTTCGAGCGGGTCTTCGAGGTGCTCGACATCGAACCGATGATCACCGACCGCCCGGGTGCCCGGGCCCTGCCCGAGGGGCCGGTGGCCGTCGAGCTCGAGGGCGTCTCCTTCTCCTACCCGGCGGCCGACCGGGTCTCGCTCGCCTCCCTGGAGGACGTGGCCAACCTCGACAGCCGGGCCGGCGAGGAGGTGCTCCACGACGTGACGCTGCGGGTCGAGCCGGGCCAGACGGTCGCCCTGGTGGGCCCCTCGGGGGCCGGCAAGTCGACGCTGGCCGCCCTCGTCCCCCGCCTCTACGACGTGGACCGGGGCGCCGTCCGCCTAGCCGGGGTCGACGTTCGGGACCTGTCGCTACGGGCCCTGCGTGAGGCCGTCGGGGTGGTCACCCAGGACGGCCACCTGTTCCACGACACCGTGCGGGCCAACCTGGCCTTCGCCCGCCCCGAGGCGACAGAAGGCGAACTGTGGGACGCCCTGGGCCGGGCCCGGCTGGCCGAACTGGTGGCCTCGCTGCCCGACGGCCTCGACACGGTGGTGGGCGAACGGGGCTACCGCCTCTCGGGCGGCGAGCGCCAGCGCCTGACCATCGCCCGGCTCCTGCTGGCCCGGCCCCGGGTCGTGATCCTCGACGAGGCCACCGCCCACCTCGACAACCAGTCCGAGGCGGCCGTCCAGGAGGCCCTGGCCGAGGCCCTGGCCGGCCGTACGGCCATCGTCATCGCCCATCGCCTGTCGACCATCCGTTCCGCCGACCAGATCCTGGTCGTCGACGGCGGCCGGGTCGTCGAGCGGGGCACGCACGCCGACCTGGAGGCGGCGGGCGGGGCCTACGCCCGCCTACTGGCCAGCCGGCCGGCGGTGGCCGAACTCGTCGAGGACGGCGTCGGACAGCGCCGGGAAGGCCTCCACGGCCCACTCCCCGAACTCGTGGCGGCCCAGGGCGGCACAGGCCACGCCCGCCTGACGGTCGACCCATAGGAACGACCCGCTCCCCCCGAAGTGGCCGAACGTCTCCGGTGACGAACCGGTGGCCGTCCAGTGCGGCGACTTGTGGCCCCGTACTTCGAACCCCAGCCCCCACTCGAGGGGATCGTGGCCGCCGAACCCGGGCAACACGCCCGCCAACTCGGGGAAGGCCACAGCCGTGGCTTCGTCCAGGGTGGCCTTGGAGACCAGGGTGGGCACCATGAGCTCGGTGGCCAACCGCAGCAGGTCGTCGAGCGGCCCCACCAGCCCGGCGGCCGCCGTCCCGGTGAGCGTCGTGCCCTCCATCCCCAGAGGGTCGAGCACGGCCTCGCGGAGGTAGCGCTCGAACTCCATCCCCGACCCCGTGGCCAGCGCTTCGGCCAGCACCTCGAAGCCGGTGTTGGAGTAGACCCGCCGCCGGCCCGGTGGGGCCAGCACCCGGCCGTCGCCGAACGCCAGGCCGGAGGCGTGGGCCAGCAGGTGGCGGACCGTCGAGCCCGGGGGCCCGGCCGGCTCGTCGAGGGCCAGCGTCCCCTCCTCCACAGCCACGAGCACGGCCAGCGCCGTGGCCAGCTTGGTCACCGACGCCCACCGGCTGGCCCGCCCCCGGTCACCCCGGGTGCTGAGCACCGCCCCGCGACCGTCGACCACCCCGGCGGCCGCCTGGCCCGAGGGCCAACGGTCGATGAGGGCCAAGGCACCGGTCATGGGGCGGCCCGGCCGCCAGGGCGGGCAGGAAACCCCCTGGCAGGTGGTATCGAACCCAGCGCCGGCGGCGATAGCTCAGTCAAGAGACCAACACAGACGGTCTCCACCGAAAAGGCGAACTGCCGGCGACGGCAGCCAGCAACGTCCCGGGCCTGTGCGCGCAGGCATCCGGACTACCGAAGTGGAGGACATACACAGATGATCGCAGCACTGATCGCAGGGATAGGGGCCAAGCTGGCCGGCCTGGGAGCAGCCGCCAAGGCCGGGGTGGGGGTCGGCATCGCCGTCACCGCCACCGCCGGGGTGGCCGCCGTCCTGCCGTCGGCCGCCCAGGACGCCGTCGACACCGGCACCCAGGCCGCCGTAGTGGTCGAAGTGCCGGAACTGCCCGAGCTGCCGGCCTCGGCTGGCTTCGGGCTGGACGTGGCCGCGGCCGCCAAGGCCGGGGCGGCCGAGGCCGGCGCCGACTTCGGGCTGGGTGTGGCCGCCAACACGCCGGCGGCCGCCAACCTGCCGTCGGTCGCCACCGGGCCCAAGCCCTCGACCGCGGCCGAGGGCGGCCAGCCCGAGGCCACCGGCCTCGACCGGGCCCGCCAGACCCCGGCCGCCGAGAGCATCCCGCCGTGGGTGCCCGGGCCGCCTCCCGGTGTGACCACCGGTCCCCCCGAGGGTGTGCCGGCCGGGCCCCCCGCGGGCGTGACCGCGGGGCCGCCCGCGGGTGCGACCGCCGGGGCTTCGGCCGGGTTGTCGGTCGTCGACCAGACGCCGGCCGCCGCCAAGGTGCCGCCGTTCGTCAAGGGTGGGCTCGGCGGCTAGGAGTACCAGCCCCGCTGCGTGACCCCTACCTCGTACTCCCAGTACGGGGTAGGGGCGCGCTGGGGGGCGGTCAACACCGCCGACCGAACCGTCGATACTGTCCCTATGGCTCCGTACGCTCGCCGCGGCCCGTGGCTGGGGGCACCGTTCGCCCCGGTCCTGGAGGCAGCTCGGGCGGGCGACGGGGCCGCGTTCTCCCAGCTCTACCGGGCGTTGGCCCCGGCCGTCAGCGGCTACCTGAAGGTGCAGGGTGCGGCCGAGCCCGACGACCTCACCAACGAGGTCTTCCTCGGGGCGTTCACGTCGCTGCCGACCTTCGAGGGCGACGAGGACAAGTTCCGCTCGTGGGTCTTCACCATCGCCCACCACCGCCTGGCCGACTCTCGGCGCCGCCAGTCGCGCCGGCCGGTCGTGGCCGACGGGGCCGACGTGGCCGAGGCGGGCGGTCACGGGGGCGACGTGGAGGACGAGGCCATGCGGCGCCTCGGTGTGGAGCGGGTGCGGGCCCTGGCCGCCCGCCTCTCCCCCGACCAGCGCGACGTGGTCCTGCTGCGCATGGTGGCGGGCATGACCGTCGAGCAGGTCTCGGAGTCTCTGGGCAAGCCGGTGACGGCCGTGAAGGCGCTGCAGCGCCGGGCCGTGGCGTCGCTGCGGCGCTCGTTCGTAGGAGAAGGGGTATCGCGGTGAGGCCGGCCGACGATCACAACGGTGCAATGGTCCCCACCCCGCTCCTGACCGAGGAAGCCGTCGAAGCGTTCCTCGACGGCCGGCCCGATCCCCGCTGGGAGAACGACCCGGCTCTGGCCGCCCTCGCGGCCGACGTGGCCGTGGCGGTGAGCGGGCCGCCTCCGCCTGTCGGGCCCGAACTGGCCCGCCTGTTCGCCCAGTCCCGCGCCGTCGCCGGACCGCCCGCCGGGCGGGCCATCACGGGGCCCAGCGCCGTTCCGATCACGGGGCCCGCCCCCGGGACGGCCGCCGGTCCGGTAGCCGGGGCCACCGCTGCGCCGGTCGCCGTCGGCGGCCCGGCTGCGACCGGCACCTGGAAGCTCCCGCCGTCGTGGGCCGACCTCTCGACCGAGCCCTCCTCTGGGCCCAGGTCGACCGCCTATGGCCCCCCGTCCACCTCCCCCGAGGCCACCGTCGTGCGCCCCGCCTGGGGCCGTCGCCGCCTGGCGGCGGCGGTGGCCGGGAGCGTGGCTGCCGTGGTCGTCGCCTTGCCGGTGGCGGCCGCCACCAACGTCCTGCCCGCCCCCGCCCGCGACGCCATCGCCCGGGCCGTCGAGGCGGTGACGCCGTTCGAGCTGCCCGGCGGCCGCGACCGCGAGCCGGCCGGCAACCCGGGGGGTACGCCCCCGGCCACCGCCCCCGCGGGCGGGGGCGCAGCCGAGATCTCCGGCCCCCTCACCGGGCCGCCGGCGGGTGCCGGCGATGCCGCCCAGAGCGGGCTCGACATCGCCCGCCAGACACCCGCGGGCCCGAACGTCCCCGCTCAGCCCGGCCCCCCCGACGGCCTGCCCGGGCCGCCCGGCGTTGATCCCGGACCGCCCCAGGGCGTGCCGGGCCCGCCGTCCAGCCTGCCCGGGCCGCCGGCGGGGGGGCCGGGGGGGCCGCCTGCCAGCCTGCCGGGGCCGCCGGCCGGGACCGCGGGTGCCACCGAGGGCGGTCAAGGGGGGCCGCCCGCAGGCCCACCCGGGCCGGGCGCCGGCGCGACCGGGGGGCCGGCTGCCGGTGACGCGCCAATGGGGCCCGAGGCGGGTGCTGTCCCGTCCGGGCTGACCGGCCCCAGCGGCTCCGGCGCGGGCCCGGGCGCCGCTGGCCCCGGTCCAGCAGCTTCCGGCCCAACCCTCGCCGGGCCTCCCGCCCTCGCCCCGGCCCCGGGACCGTCCTGGGGCGCGCCATGAGAACGGCGGGCGTCCGGGCCCGAACCGCAAGGGACGGGCCGCCGAAGCCTCCGTCCTAACCAGACACATAGCTCCAACCACACCACCCGACCCAGCCGGAGCAGCCCGTGAACGCCGCCCCCTTCACCAAAGCCGCCCCCGAACGGGGTGCCGTCCAGGTGATGGCCGCCGTGGGGATGGTGGTTGCCGTGATCGCCTCCGCCCTGGCGATCGACATCGGCCGGCTGGCCCAGGAGCGCCGCAACAACCAGAAGGTGGCCGACATGGCCGCCCTCGACACCGTGCGCGCCCTGGTGGCCGGCGACGACCTCACGCTGGCCGCCGGGGCCAGCGCCCAACGCAACGGCTTCCCGTGGGCTACTGCCGGCTACGACGTGACGGCCCAGCCCGGCACGGTCGTCGACGGCGCCTTCGTCCCCGGGCCCCTGGCCGGGGCCACGGCCGTCGAGGTAACGGTCTCGTCCCCGTTCCGCAACTACTTCGCCGAAGGGTCGCGCACCGTGAGCGCCAAGGCCCGTTCCGCCCTGGCCGGGCCCCTGGGGTCGGTGGCCGTGGGCTCGACCCTCGCGGGTGTAAGCGGCACAGTGGGGGCCACCGAGGTGAGGGTGCTCAACCGCTTCCTGTCCCGGGTGGTGGCCCCCGGGACCGTCAGTGTCGACGCCGTGGGCTGGAAGGGCATCGCCGACGCCTCGGTGACCTTCGAGCGGCTGCGGACGGCCCTGGGCCTGTCGGCGGGCACGGTCGACGGTGTGCTCGACGCCCAGCTCACGTACCGCCAGTTGCTCGACGCCACCGTCTCGGCCCTCCAGGCCGACGGGACGGCCACCAGCCTGGCGGCCGCCACTCCTCTGGCCCAGATCGCCTCCCAGGTCAGTGCGGCCGTGGGTGCGACCTTCACCGTGCGCGACCTGTTCTCGGTGGTCGGGACCATCGGCGACGGCCAGGACGTGGCGAACGCCACCCTCAGGGTGCTCGACATCGTGCGGGGCGGGGCGGTGGTGGCCGACGGCGACCACTTCGTGTCCTTCGACCTGACCTCCAGCGACGTGGGGGCCATCCCCGGGTTCAACTTCGCCCGGGTCAAGCTCGGTCTCATCGAAGGTCCCCAGGCCAAGTCCGGGCCGCCGGGGACCGACACCGGGGGCGGCTACCTGACCACGGCGTCCACCAGCCAGCTCCGGGCCCTGGTCGAGGTCCACCTTCGGATCGTGCTCAGCGGTTTGGGCCTGACCGACGTGCGGGTGCCCTTCCTGATCGAGGCCGGCACGGCCCGCGCTCACCTGCACGCCATGGCGTGCACGAGCCCGTCGCCCCCCGCCCGGGTCGACATCCGGGCCGAGACCGACGCCGCTACGGCCCGCCTGGGCGCAGTGGGCGACGCCGCCCTGTCCAACCCGTCCACCCCGCCCACTCCCGTGCCCACCCGGGTCGTCGACGTGGCCGGGCTGGTGACCGTCGACACCAACTCGGTGGTGACGGCCACGGCCCCGGGGAACCCGGGCACGACGCTGTCGTACTTCCCGCCCTACGAGGCGGGCTCGCCCTCCCAGCGGGTGTCGGCCACCGCCCTGGCCCTCCCGTCGCTGGCCGTGTCGAACCTGACCGTCAACGTCCTCCTGCTGGGCCTCAACGGAAACCTCATCGCCCTCGACGTCTCCAACGGGACCAACGCGGCCACCCCGGGTGTGATGGCCGAGGTCTTCGCCCCCCTGGCCCGCGCACTGGGGATCACCTACGCAGGGGCCGACGTCTGGGCCCCGCCTCCCCAGCGCTGCACGTCCGGCCTGGTCAGCCCCAACCCGGCCACCTCGGGTTACACCGTGCCGGCCCTCATCGGTTAGGCCCCGAGCCCCTGCCCTACGGGGGGGCCGTCGTCGGCGGCACCGTCGTCGGGGCCGCCCCGTTGGGGGCCACGGTGGTGGCCGTGGTGCCCACGGGGGTGGTGGCCGGGGCGGTCGATGCCGCCTGGCGGGCCCGCTCGAAGGCCGACCGGCCTTCCTGCACCTTGGTGGCATAGAGGACGGGGTCGCCCGCCCGCAGGGCGGTGTCGGCCTCGGCGAAGGCCCGAGCCGCCTCATCGAGCAGCAGGCGGACCTCCTCGGGCAGCAGCGAAGTCTCGGGGTCGGCGGGGTCGCCAGGCACCGCCGGGCCCTCCTCGCGCGTGGGCGGGGCGTCGCCGAACACCGCCACCAACGCGTCCTGGAGGGTGTCGCGGATGGCGATGCGGCCCCCGAAGGCCACGATGACCTTCTTCAGCTCGGGGACGGCGTTGGCCCCCGTCGCCTGCACGTAGAGGGGGCGTACGTAGAGGAGCGACTGGTCGACGGGGATGAGGACCAGGTTGCCCAGGATGACCTCGGAGCCGGCCCGGCTCAGCAGGGTGATCAGCGAGGACACCTCGGGGTCCTGGTTGATGCGGGCGTTGACGATGGCGGGACCGTCGACCTGGCGGTCACGGGGCATGACGAACACCTCGAGCTGGCCATAGTCGGCGGGGTCGGACTTGGCGACCATGAAGGCCGACAGCTCCCGGCGAGTGTCGTCCTCGGAGAAGGGGACGAAGGGCTGGAGGATCAGGAACTCGGGCCGGGGGGCCTCGGGCAGGCGCATCAGCAGGTAGTAGGGGTCCATGCGGCCCTCACGGGGGCCCAAGGGCAGGTTGGAAGCCTGGTCGATGGGCGCGGCCGTGGCGGCCACGCCCCGGCCCGAACCGGGGTCCTGGGCGATGTTCCAGCGGTCGGACTGGGAGTAGAACTCGGCCGCGTCGCCGATGTGGTAGCGGCCCCACATGCTGGTCTGCACCCGGAACATGTCCTCGGGGTAGCGGAAGTGGGCCCGCAGCTCGGGGGCGACCTCGCGGACGTCGGTGAACAGGTCAGGGAAGGCCCGGGCGTAGGCGGCCGCGATGGGGTCGTCGGGGTCGACGATGTAGTAGGTGACCGTGCCGTCGTAGGCGTCGATGGTGACCTTGACCGAGTTACGGGCGTAGTTGAAGATCTGGGCCAGTCCGCTGCCCGCCCCCAACCGGCTGGTGTCGGCCCGCTGGGCGTAGGGGAACCGGTCGGTGGTCGTGTAGGCGTCCATGATCCAGGTGATGCGCCCGTCGAGCACCACCGGGTAGGGGTCGTTGTCGTAGGACAGGAAGGGGGCGATCGTGCGCACCCGCTCCCGGATGTCACGGATGTAGAGGATCCGGGACTCGTCGGTCATGAACTCCGAGATCACCGGGTTGATGTCACCGAAGCGCAGGGCAAAGGCCACCCGCCGAGTGAGGGACCCGATGTCGACCCCGCCTTGGCCGTCGTAGCGGTTGGGTACGGCCGTGCCGTCCTCGCGGACGTAGTCGATCTCGTCACGGCCCGTCCCCACGATGCTGTAGCCCCCGATGGCCTCGCCGTGGTAGAGGCGGGGCTCGGTGATGGCGGGCGCACCTTGGGGCGGGATGTTGCGCACCAAGAAGTCGGGCTGGCCGTCGGCGGTGACGGAGTTGGCGGGCGAGAGCACGGCCCCGTAGCCATGGGTGAAGGCCAGGTGGCGGTTCTCCCACGTGTCCGAGGGCAGGCTCCCCGGGCTCAGCTCCCGGGCCGAGAGCACGATCTGGGTCAGCTCGCCGTCGATGACGTAACGGTCGACGTCGACATCGGTGAACCGGTAGAAGGTGCGGACCTCCTGGAGGCGCTGGTAGGTCTGCTGCAGGACCTGGGGGTCCCACAGCCGCACGTTGCGGATCGTCTCGGCGTTGCGGGTCAGCCCGGCGGCGTCGAGGTCCTCGTTGTAGCGGAACTCCCGGATGTTGACGTCGTCGAGGCCCATGGCCACGCGGGTCGCCTCGATGTTGCGGGCGATGTACTGGGCCTCGCGGGTGGACTCGGCGGGCTCCACCCGGAAGCGCTGGATCAGCGCCGGGTAGATCGAGCCGGCCACGACTGCCACCAGGAACCACAGGCCCACGGCCGTGATGGGCAGCATCCAGCCCTGGCGGCGGATGTTGACCAGGAAGAGGACAGCAGCCAGTAGCGAGATGAAGATAAGCAGGTTGAGGGCCGGGAGCTGGGCGTTGACGTCGGTGTAGGCCGCGCCGTGGACCACCCCCCGGGTGGAGAACACCAGCTCGAAGCGGTCCAGGTAGTAGTTGACGGCCTTGACGAGGGCGATCACGCCGGCCAACACCGAGAGGTGGGCCTTCACACCCGGGGTCACCCGGGGGGCGGCCACCTGCAGGCGGATCCCGCCGTTGAGGTAGTGCGCCCCGGCACTGACGATCAGCACCACCACCAGCACGGCGAACAGCCAGTTGGTCACGAAGACGAGGAACGGAAGTTGGAAGACGTAGAACCCGACGTCTTCGCTGAACAGGGGGTCGGTCACCCCGAAGCTGACCGAGTTACGGAAGAGCAGCCACTCGTTCCAGCGGGCGGCCACCCCGGCGCCGAACAGGAAGGCCAGGAACGCCGACACCCCGACCCAGAGCAACCGGGGCCGCCGGGCGATGAGGGCGTGGAACTCGGTGAGGGCGTCCTCCTCGGGCCCCGGCGGGCGGACCATGGGGGCGAGGCGCTGGGCGATGACGAGGTTGGCCAGCACCAGGATGAACGAGCCGAAGGTGAACGCCACCGCCAACGTGATCTTGGCGCCCAGGACTCCTGTCCACACGCTCGACAGAGCCAGCGAGTCGAACCACAAGAAGTCGGTGTAGAGACCGGCCAGACCTCGGGCCGAAGTGATGGCCAGGCCCAAGAGCGCGATCACGAGGCCGATCACGAGCCGCAGGGAGCGACCTTTGCGTCGGCGGGGGCTGGGGACCTCCACGGGAGGGAGCATTGAAGCCGCGAGCCTAGCGCCGGCCCCGCGGCCAACGTCCGCGGGGCTCAGCGGTCACGTTTGGCCTGGTTGCGACGGGTAGCTGCGCCCCGGCTGGCTGCGATCCGGGTCTGGGGGGCGCGCACGGCACTCTGGTTGGAAGCCGAGGCCTGGTCGGAGATGAACGCTCCCACGGCCGACGGGCGGGCGTCGGGCGTCTTGCCGGCCGCCCGCCGGGCGGCCCGGTTGGGGCCGGCGGCCGCCTTGGCCGCCTTCTTCTCCAGGGCGGCGGTGCGGGCCTGCCTCTGCGCGGCCGCCTCCCTCTTGGCCCGGTGGCGCTCAAGGCGTTCGAGGGCCTCGCCGAAGACGGTCTCTTTGGCCTGTGTCCGTTCGTTGGCCGTGTGGGCCGCGGCGCGGGCACCGGCCCGGCGGCCGGTGGAGATGTTCTGGCGCTGGGCCAGGTCGCGGTACTTGTCCCGGGCCCGGCGGGTGCGGGCGATGGCCTGCGACAGCGCTTTGGCGTCGAGGCCGCCGATGGAGTCCGACAGCGACGCGGAAAAGAGCTCGTACTCGCCGTCGGTCAGCAGCGGCCGGACTTGCCTGCGGTTGTAGCTCAAGGTCGGTCCTTTCCACCCAGGGCGCCTCTGTGCCCTCGTACGACCTTGGCACAGGGCGGCGCACCCTTCAGCGGGGTCGCCCGACCGACGCAAGGCCGCGCGTGAAATGCAACGCGTGTGGGAAAGAACCGTTGGGGCCAGGCACTGGCCCCAGGTGGGCAGTACCTACGAACGGGACCCGACCGAGGCGTGGCCGCGATGGCGAGCTGTAAGCGAACTGGAGGCACCGGGGCCACCGGCCCGGGTGAGCCACGTCACCATGAGGACGAAGGCCGCCACCAGGTAGACGAGCCCGCCCGGCATCCACATGATCGCCCCCGCGAGTTGCTGGTCTTCGATGGCGGTCAGGCCCCACTGGGCCACCCCTGGGCGCTCGGCGTACCACGGGCGTCCCGAGAGAGCCAGCAGCGCACCCAGCACACCGCCCGCCAGCGAGGCCATGAACAGCGAGGCGGCTCCGTACGCGGGGACGGCCCGGCGGCCGGCACCCCCCACCGTCCACCAGAAGGCCAGGGCGGTGGCGAACAGCGTGGCGTGCTCCAGGGCGTGGACGGCGGCGTTGTCGAGAGCAGCGTCGTAGAGGACCGGGACGTGCCACGCCCACAAGGTGACCACGGCCGCCAGCCAGGCCACGATCACCCGTCGGGGACCGGGCCAGGCCCGCGCCCAGCGGGCGGGGGCGGACCTGGCGACCTGCCGGCGGGCCGAAGCCGGCAGCGCCCGGCGCAGGACCGGGCCAGGGCGGGCGAGCACGAGGAGCAGCGGGGCGGCCAGCGTGAGCAGCAGGTGCTGGACCATGTGGGCGCTGAAGAGCACCCCGCTGAGGGCGTCGAGGGGCGAGCCCAGGGCGATGGCCACCACCGCCAGCCCGGCGAAGAACGAGGTGGCCCGCCCAAGGGCGCGAGCGCGGTCGCCGGAAAGGGCCAGGCCCCGCCAGTAGGCCGCCCCGGCGGCGGCCACCAGGACCAGGGCGGGGTTGAAGGTCCAGGCCGACCAGAGCTCGCCGGGCACCACCGGGGCCCCGTGGGCCAGCACCAGTTGGCCGAAGGGGTGACCGTCGCTCACCCCGACCACCGTACCCAGCCGCTCCCCGGCCCCACCCCCGCTCCCCCGCCGCGGCCATGTCCTGCCCTTGCCCCGTCGTCCCGCGGGCCCGGGCGTTGATGCTGGCCCTGCTTGTGGTGGCCACCCTGGTCGGCGCCGCCTCGGGCACGGCCCCGTCCCAGACCGGGCCGGCGGGCGCTGCTCAAGCCCGCTCGGGCGCCGCTCAGGTCAGTCAGGCGGGCCCGGCGGGCGCCGCTCAGGCGGGCCCGGCGGGCGCCGCTCAGGCGGGCCCGGCGGGCGCCGCTC
>JBFMCT010000046.1 GCA_040754375.1 Actinomycetota bacterium | reverse complement strand
ACCGGCGGCTGGGCCCGGCGGCTGACCGGCGGCTGACCGGCGGCTGACCGGCGGCTGACCGGCGGCTGGGCCCGGCGGCTGACCGGCGGCTGGGCCCGGCGGCTGACCGGCGGCTGGGCCCGGCGGCTGACCGGCGGCTGACCGGCGGCTGGGCCCGGCGGCTGACCGGCGGCTGACCGGCGGCCAGACGGAGCGCTGATCGACGGTCAGCCGGTGCCGTAACCTCGGCTCGTGCCCCAGCTCGACGCCGACGTAGCCGTCGTGGGCGCTGGGCCGGCGGGTGTGGCCGCAGCCATAACCCTGGCCAGGGCCGGGCGCCAAGTGGTGGTGATCGACAAGGCCCGGTTCCCCCGCGACAAGTGCTGCGGCGACGGCCTGACGGCCACCGCCCTGCGCGAGTTGGAGGCCCTGGGGCTGCGGCCCGAGGCCGTCGCCGGCTGGCAGCCAGTCCACGACGTGTGGCTACGGTCACCGTCGGGCCGTACGGTCAACCTGCCCCTGCCCAGCGGTGACGGCGAGGGGCTGTTCGCAGTGGTGGCCCCGCGATCCGCGCTGGACGCCGCCCTGGTCGACCTGGCCCGGGCCTCGGGGGCCAAGGTCCTCGACGGCCACGGGCTGGCGGCGGCCGACGTGGTCGGCCCGGGGCCGGGGCCGGGGCCGGTGACCCTCGACGTGGACGGGCTCGGACAGGTGCGTGCCCCATACGTGATCGGCGCCGACGGGGCCTGGTCGCCGCTGCGCAAGGCCCTGGGCGCGGCCCGAGCCGGTTATCTCGGCGACTGGCACGCCTTCCGGCAGTACTTCACGGGCTGCGGCCCGGCCGCCCGCGACCTGTGGGTGTGGTTCGACCCCGACCTGCTACCCGGTTACGCGTGGTCGTTCCCGCTGCCCGGGGGACGGGCCAACGTGGGCTTCGGCCTCCAGCGCGGCGCCGGCTTCGACGCCCACCGCATGGGCGAGCTGTGGCCCGAACTGGTGGAGCGGGCCCACATCCGCGAGGTGCTGGGGCCCGATGCCACGGCCGAGGCCCCCCACAAGGCGTGGCCCATCCCCGCCCGGGTCCACGAGGCCCCGCTGACGGCCGCCGGGGGACGGGCCCTGTTCGTGGGTGACGCGGCGTGGGCCACCGACCCCCTGACCGGCGAGGGCATCGCCCAGGCCCTGCTCACCGGACGGCGGGCGGCCGAGGCCGTCCTGGCCGCCGCCGGACGGGCGCCGGCCGACGTGGCCCGCCATTACGAGCGGTCGGTCCGCCAGGACCTGTTCGCCGACCACCGCCTGGGCCGGCTCCTCAGCCGGGGCCTGAGCCACCGCAAGGGAGCCCGTATCGCCATCCGGGCGGCCGGCACCAGCGACTGGTCGCGCCGCAACTTCGCCCGCTGGCTGTTCGAGGACTACCCCCGGGCCGTGCTGGGCACCCCCCGCCGCTGGTCCCGGGGCATGTTCGCCGGCCCCGGCGCGTACCGCTAGTCGCGGCCCGGCCCGAAACCCCGCGAAACCTGCGCGGGAAACGTGGGCGTTTCGCCCACGTTTCCCGCGCGGGTTTCGTCTTGTTGGCGTTGGCGTTCGGCCTGGCGTTCCAGTTCGGCGTTGACCTCGCCGCCCAGCAGGACGGCGATGGCCGACAGATAGAGCCACAGCAGCAGGACTACCACCCCGGTGAGTGACCCGTAGGTGTTGCCGTAGGACCCCAGGTTGGTCACGTAGAACGAGAAGCCGACCGAGGCCGTGATCCAGATGAGGGTGCCGACGACCCCTCCCGGGCTCAGCCAGCTCCAGTGGGGACGCTCCCGGTTGGGACCGAGGTAGTAGAGGGCGGCGAACAGGGTGGCCAATGCAGCCAGGCCCACCGTCCAGCGGGCCGCCGTCCAGGCCAGCGTGAACGCCGTCCCCCCGAAGGGCAGGTGGCCCCGCAGGGCGTCGCCGATGGGCGGGCCGAACACGATGGCGATGGTGGCCAGCCCGGCCATGGTGACGCTCGTCACTATCAGCAGCAGGGCCCGCAGGCGCCGCTTGAGGAAGGGCCTCTCCTTGGGCACCTCGTAGACCAGGTTGAGCCCGACCTGGAGGGCGGCCATGCCCGCCGAGGCCGACCACAGGGCCACGACCAGTCCGATGGCGGTGGCCGCCACCGAGCTGCCCCGGGACCGCTGGGTGGCCCGGTCGAGGGCGTCGGACAGCACGGTGGCGGCGTCGCCGGGCAGCGTCGATTCGATGGCCGCCCGGATGGAGGCCACCGTCTCGGCCGACGCCCCCACCATGGCGGTTATCCCCACCGAGGCCAGCAGGGCCGGGAAGATGGCCAGGAACCAGTAGAAGGCCATGCCAGCGGCCACCAGTGTCCCCCGGTCGTCGCGGAACTCCTTGAGCACCGACTTGGCCGCCTCCAACCAGCGCCGCCGGGCCAGCTCCAGCGGCGACCCGGGCTCCCCGCCCGAGCCGTCCTGCACCGGGACCGGTTCTCCCCCACCCGGCCCCGCCCGGGGCCGGTCGTCGGTCATACCCATGGCGGCCCGCCACCTTCTGGCCGAGCTGCGCGCCGCCGGCCCCCAACGTGGGCCAGCATGGAGCGGTGAAGGGGGTGGCTGTCTCGGTCCGCGACCTGGCCCACGGCTACGACACGCCGCGGGGTCGGCTGACCGTGCTCGACGGCCTGACCCTCGACCTGCCGGCCGGTGGGTACGCGGCCGTGACGGGCACGTCGGGGGCGGGCAAGACGACCTTCATGGCCATCCTGGGCGGTCTCGAACGTCCCGACGGGGGCCAGGTCCACGTCGGGGACCAGGACGTGGCCGCTCTGCGGGGCGACTCCCTGGCCGCCTACCGGCGGGCGACGGTGGGCTTCGTGTTCCAGCACTTCGGCCTCCTCGACACCCTGACGGCCGCCGAGAACGTCGAGCTGGCAGGCACGCTGGCCGGCCTCGGAGTGTCCCACCGCCGGGCCCGGGCGGCCGAGCTGCTCGACGCCGTGGGCCTGTCGGCCCGGGCCGGCCACCGCCCCGCGGCCCTCTCCGGGGGTGAACGCCAGAGGGTCGCCATTGCCCGGGCCATGGCCAACCGGCCCCGCCTGCTGCTGGCCGACGAGCCCACCGGCAACCTCGACGACGAGTCCGCGCAGATGGTCGTGGAGCTGTTGGAGGATCTCCGGGCGCGGCACGGCTGCACCCTGGTAGTTGTCACCCACGACCACATCCTCGCCGCTCGGGCCGGCCACCGCTTCCATCTCGACGGCGGCACCCTGGCTGACCCCGTACCCGGCATGGTCCCGTGAGGTGGCGCGACGCGGCCACGCTGGCGGTGACCAGCGTGCGCCGCCGCCTCGGTCGCTCGGTGCTGACCGTGCTGGCCGTGGCCCTGGCCACGACCTTGCTGACCGCCCTGGTGACCATCGCCGGAACGGCCCGGACCAAGGTCATCGCCGAGCTGTCCCGGGGCGGACCACTGGCCGGTATCAAGGTGTCGGCCGCCGAGCCCGACCTCTCCCAGCTCGACAACGACGATGCCCGGCCGGGGGCGGCCCGGGACCTCGACGAGGCCGCGCTGGCCCGCATCTCCGCCCTGGCCGACGTCCGTACCGTGGTGCCCATCGTCTCGTTCCCAATGCTCGTCGTCCCGCCCGAACCGGCCACCCGTAGCGACGTGATGGCCCGCCTTCCCCCTCCTGTCCTTACCCCACCCCGGGACGGGGCCACCACGACGAGCACGTCGCTCAACCCCATCGCCAACCCCGTCCGCTCGCCGGGGCCGTTCACCGAGACGGTCGTGGGGATCGACCTGGCCCGAGCCGACCAGCTCCCGATAACGGTCCTCTGGGGCCGCCTGCCGGCCCCCGGCTCGTTGACCGAGGTGGCCGTGACGTCCGGCTACCTGTCGAGGCTGGGGCTGCGCCGGGAGTACGCCGAGGCGGTGGTGGGGACCGAGGTGGTGCTCGGTGCGCCCCGGGCCTTCGAGGAGAACCGCACGCGCTTTCGCTCCCGGTGGGTACGCACCACGATCGTGGGGGTGGTCGCCCAGGAGGCGGGCACCGGCCAGTTCGTCGTGCCCATCGAACAGACCAGGGCGGCCCGGGACTGGACCGTGCTGGGAGGCACGGCCGACGGGCGCATCGAGATCCCCTCTTCGCCCTACAGCGGGCTGTTCGTCATCGCCGACGGCCTCGACGAGGTGCCCCGGGTGAGGGCACAGATCACCGAGATCGGCTATGCCACGACCGCTCCCGAGAACCTCATCGCGTCCGTGCAGCGCTACCTGCGGGTGGTGGAGATCGTGCTGGGCGCCATCGGCCTCATCGCCCTGTTCATCGCTTCGCTGGGTATCACCAACGCCCTGCTGGCGGCCGTGCGCGAGCGCCGGCGGGAGATCGGCGTGCTCAAGGCCATCGGGGCACGCGACCGCGACGTATCCCGCATCTTCCTGCTGGAGGCGGGGGCCCTGGGCCTGCTGGGCGGGGTGGTGGGCACCGCCGGGGGGTGGCTGGCGGCCTTCTCGGTCAGCCAGGTCGTCAACGGCTACCTGGCCCGCCAGGGCCTGTCGGCCGTCGAGCTCGGGTTCCCCGCCCTCGTCGTCGTGGGCAGCATCGCGGGCGCCGGGCTGCTGGCCGTGGGGGCCGGCCTGTTCCCGGCCCGCCGGGCGGCCGCCATGCCGGCGCGCGAGGCCATGGAGGCGGCGTGAGCGGTCGCACCAGCGCCGTGCTCGGGGCCCGTGCCTTCGAAGTTGCCGTGGGTGTCGCCGTCGCCGTTGCGCTGGTGGCCTGCTCGGGGGGCGGGGGGACGGCCCGGGTGACGGCCACCCCTTCACCCGCGCCCGACGGGCCTGGGGGCGAGACCGCCCTGTACGTCGCCGTGGGCGCCAGCGAGACCACCGGGGCGGGCACCGAGGTCCCCCTGCGGGAGGCCTGGCCCCAGGTGCTGTTCCGCACGGCCATGAGCCCGGCCACGGTGTTCGTCAACATGGGCCTGCCTGGGGCGACCGTGGCTCGTGCCCTGGCCGTGGTCGTGCCCACGGCCGCCTCCCAGCAGCCCGACATCGCCACCGTGTGGCTCAACGTCAACGACGTCGTGGCCGGGGTGGAGGCCGCCGACTTCGAGCGCGACCTGGGCCGGGTCGTCTCGGCCCTGCGCCGCAACGGGGCAACTCGGGTGCTCGTGGCCAATACGCCCCCCATCGACCACCTGCCGTCCTATCTGGCGTGCCGGCCCGACCCCCCGCCCGCAGCGCCGCCGTGCCGGGCCGCAGCCGGGGAGATGCCGCCCCCCGAGGTGGTCAACCAGGTCGTAGCCGACTGCAACGCGGCCACGGCCCGGGTGGCCCAACGGGAAGGAGCCGAGCTCGTCGACCTGCACACCGTGGGCCTGCGGGCCCGAGAGGCGGGGATCGCCGACGCCCTGGTGAGCGCCGACGGCTTCCACCCCAACGCCGGCGGCCACCAGGCGGTGGCCAACGCCTTCGCCGAGGTCCTGGCCCGCCCTCCGGCCCCGCCCCGGTGAACGGCCCGGTGAAGGCCGGGGGGCGCGTCCTGGTGGGCACGTGCTCGTGGACCGAACCGACCCTCGTCCGCCAGGCCGCGTGGTACCCCCGGCGCTCGATGACGGCCGCCGACCGCCTGGCCTTCTACGCCGGCCGGTTCGGGGTGGTCGAGGCCGACAGCACCTACTACTTCCCGCCGACGGCCGACATGGCGGCCAACTGGGTGGCAGCCACACCCGAGGGCTTCCGGATCAACGTCAAGGCCTACTCGCTGCTCACCGGCCACCCCACCTTCCCCCACTCGCTGTGGCCCGACATGGCCGGGGCCATCCCCCCCGAGCGGAGGGACAAGCGCCGCCTGTACGCCAGCCACCTCCCGCCCGAGGCCCTCGAGGAGGCCTGGGAGCGGTTCCTGCACGCCCTGGGGCCTCTCCACGAGGCGGGCCGGCTGGGGGCCGTGCTGCTCCAGTTCCCCCGCTGGTTCGGGCCCAAGGAGGCCAACCGCGAGGAGCTGCGGCGGGTGGCCGACCGTATCGGTGCCTACCGGGGGTGCGTCGAGCTGCGGTGCGGGCGCTGGCTGGAGGGCGACGAGTGCGAGGCCACCCTCGAGCTGCTGGAGGAGGTGGGCCTGGCCTACGTGTGCGTGGACGAACCCCAGGGCTTCCCGGCGGCCGTCCCGCCCGTGGTGGCGGCCACCGCCGACCTGGCCGTCGTACGCCTCCACGGCCGGGCCGCCGCCCCTGGGCACCGTCCCAGCCCGACGGCCGTGGCCCGCCTGCGCTACCTGTACCGGCTCGACGAGCTACGGGAGTGGGCCACGGCCGTGCGGGAGCTGGCGACCTCGGCCTCGGAGGTCCACGTGCTGTTCAACAACTGCCACCGCGACTTCGCGGTGGTGAACGCCGGCCAGATGGCCGCCCTGCTCGAAGGCCGAGAACCCTCCCCCGGCCCCGGGCCCCCGCCCCCGGCCTACGCCCAGCTCCGCCTGGCTATCTGAGGCTGAGGCGGCTCATTCCTCGTCGTCGCCTGGCCCGGGGACCTCGGCCGACGCCGTCACCGGCGACCCGTGATGGGCGACCATGTGCCAGCCGCCCCCGGGCACGTCCTCGCCGTTGCGGGCGAACACGTTGAGGGCGGCCACCGTAGTGGCCCCGTCGGCGTCGAGGATGTTCTCGTCCAGGGTCACCCAGGCCACGTCGCCCCTGACCTCGACCTGCTCGTTGGTCAGGATGAACTGGAGGTGCTCGCTGTTCTGGAACAGCGCGAAGAACGAGGCCGACACCTTGGGCCAGCCCCGCAGGCTGGCCCAGCCCGGATGGGTGCACACCACCCGGTCGTTGTGCTCCCACAGCCGGCTCATGGCGTCGAGGTCGCGCTCCTCGAAGGCGCCGTAGAAGGTGGCGTTGGCCGAACGGACGTCGTCTAGGTCGCGGGGGTCGGCCATCGCAGAAAGCTACCGTGACCGTCGCGGGCGCCGCTCCGGGTGCCCCGGGGGGACTTGATGCAACTGGTCGGTTCGAGTGACGGCGTCGAGATCGCGGTCCACGACCTCGGCGGGAGCGGCGACCGCGACCTGGTGGTGGTCCACGCCACCGGCTTCTGTGCCCGCACCTACGGCCCGCTGGTGGACGTCCTGGGAGCCCGCTTGCGGTGCTGGGGGGTGGACCTGCGGGGCCACGGCCTCTCCCGGGCACCGGATGGGCTCGACTACCAGTGGCGAGGTTTCGCCGACGACGTGCTGGCGGCCGTCGCCGCCCTCGGCCTCCGGCAACCCGCGGCCCTGGGCCACTCCTCGGGGGGCGCGGCCGTGCTGGCCGCCGAGGCGGCCCGGCCCGGCACCTTCTCGGCCCTGTGGTGCTACGAGCCCATCGTGTGGCCCGAGCCCGACAAGGCACGGGCCCGGGCCGCGGCCTTGGCCGAGGGCGCCGGCCGTCGGCGCGACCGGTTCGCCTCGGCGGCCGAAGCGGTGGCCAACTTCGGGGCCAAGCCGCCGCTGTCGGGGTTCGCCCCCGAGGTCGTGGACGCCTACGTCGAGCACGCCTTCGGGCCCGGGCCGGACGGCTCGCTGACCCTGCGCTGCCGCCCCGAGGTCGAGGCCGCCATCTACCTCCAGGCCCCCGAGGGAGACCGCTTCGCCGACCTCGGCCGTGTCGGCTGCCCGGTGGTCGTCGCCTGCGGCGGCCGCAGCGACGCCGTCGGGCCCGAGCTCGCGGCCCGCCTGGCGGCCGCCATCTCGCCGGGCCCGGCCCGCACCCGGGTCTTCGAGCGCTTGGGCCACTTCGGCCCCTTCGAGTCCCCGGCCGAGGTCGCCACGGCCGCCCTCGCCGACTTGTCCTGAGCCGCGGGCGGACGGGGTCCGCGTGGTTGTCACACGGGGTCGGTACGCTCGGTCCCGATGGCCCTCCCGCTCCCGACATCGCTGACGCCGTCCAAGGTGGCGGCCTTCAAGGACTGTGCCCTGGCGTTCCGGTTCTCGGTGATCGACCACCTGCCCGAGCCGCCGTCGGCCCCGGCCGTGAAGGGCACCCTGGTCCACCGGGCGCTGGAGCTACTGCTGCAGATGCCGGCGGCCGAGCGCACCCGGCTGGCTGGTCAGGCGTGCCTGGCCCAGGCCCGCACCGACCTGGCCGAAGACCCCGAGTTCGTGGGCCTGGGCCTCGACCCCGAGGCCGAGGCCGAGTTCGCGGCCCAGGCCGCCGTCCTCGTCGAGCGCTACTTCGACCTGGAAGACCCGTCCAAGGTCGAGCCCGTGGGCCTGGAGCTGAAGATCGAGGTCGAGGTCGGTTCGCTGACCCTGCGGGGCATCATCGACCGCCTGGAGCGTGACGCCGACGGGGGCCTGGTCGTGACCGACTACAAGACCGGGGGCACGCCGCCGGTGTTCGCCGAGCAGCAGCGGCTGGGGGGCGTGCACTTCTACGCCTACCTGTGCGAGCAGTTCTACGGCGAGCGGCCCAGCCGGGTGCAGCTTCTCTACCTGGCCGAGCCGGTGGCCATCGTGGCCTACCCGACCGAGCAGTCGATCCGGGGCCTGCGCCAGCGTACGGCCGCCATCTGGCAGGCGGTGGAGCGGGCCTGCGAGCGCGAAGACTTCCGGCCCCGCACCTCCCGGCTGTGCGACTGGTGCTCGTTCCAGGCCTACTGCCCGGCCTTCGGGGGCGACCCCGACCGGGCGCGCGAGCTGCTGGGAGCCTCGCCGGGCTGAGCGCCGGGGGCCGCGCATCGGCCGCATAGCCCCCCCAGGGCGAAGTGGCGGGGCCTCATCTCGAAGCCATAGTCACGTTTCACCGCCCGCTCCACCCCCCGCAACAGCGAGGCCGGCACCTGTTGGACCGACCCGCAGGCGTCGCACACCAGGTGATCGTGGGGTTCGTCGGCCAGGTGGTACACAGCCGGCCCGTGGCCCAGGTGCGTGTGCTCGACCACGCCTAGGCGGCGGAGGGCGTCGAGGTTGCGGTAGATGGTCGCCTTGTGGACCTGGGGGTGGGCGCGCTGCACCTCGGCGGCCAGCGCGTCGGCCGTGCAGTGGTCGTCGGCCGCGGCCAGGGCGTCCACCAGCGCCCGGCGGGCGGTGGTGATGCGCTCGCCCCGGCCGCGCAGCAACTCGACGATGGCGGCGACACGGTCGCGGGCCGTGGGAGCGGGCGGCGTCATGGCTGGCGCCGGAACGCTACCGCCATCGCACCGGGAGCTGCTGCAGCCTGGCTGCACATGCGAACTGGATGCGTTATGTTCGGGCCGTCCCACGGAGGGCCAGCATGCACATTCCTGACGGGTTCATCAACGCCGGCACCTCGCTGGCCGGCGGTGTGGCCGCCGCCGGCGGCCTCACGGTGTGCGCCCGCCGGGCCGCTGACTTCCTCGACGACAAGGCCGCACCCCTAGCCGGCCTGGTGGCCGCTTTCGTGTTCGCCGCCCAGATGCTCAACTTCCCGGTGGCCGCCGGTACCAGCGGCCACCTCATCGGCGGCGCCCTGGCCGCCGTCCTGGTCGGTCCGTGGGTCGGCGCCGTGTGCGTCACGGTCGTGGTCGTCGTACAGGCCCTGCTGTTCGCCGACGGGGGCCTCAGCGCGCTAGGCCTCAACGTCCTCAACCTGGCCCTGGTCACCTCCCTGGTGGGCTACGGGGTGTTCGCCATCCTGCGCCGGGCCCTGCGAAATGGCCGGCCCTCGGTGGTCGTGGCCGCGGGCGTGGCCGCCTGCCTGTCGGTCGTGGCCTCGTCGCTGGCCTTCGTCGTGCAGTACGCCATCGGCGGCACCGGGGCCGTGGCCCTGGGCACCGTCCTCACAGCCATGGCCGGCGTGCACCTGTTGATCGGCATCGGAGAAGGGGTGATCACCGCCATGGCCGTGAGCACCGTGCTGGCCGTCCGCCCCGACCTCGTCTACGGCGCTCGCCACCTGGCCCGACCGCTGGAGGTCGTCCCCCGGGCGGCCGCCGCCGGGGAGGCCTGAGGTGCGGCGGGCCGGGCTGTGGGCGTTCGTGGGCGCCGGCCTGGCCGTGGCCGCCGCCTTGGTCTTCGCCCTCGGGCCCCGGGCCAGCAGCCAACCCGACGGGCTGGAGCGGGTGGCCATCGACCAGGGCTTCGCCGACCAGGGGACGCCCCACGCCCTCGAAGGCCTGCCCACGGCCGACTACGGGGTCGAGGGGGTGGCCAACGACGCCCTGTCCACGGGCCTGGCCGGCGTGGCCGGCATGGCGGTGACCTTCGGGGTGGGATGGGCCCTGGTGGCCATGGCCCGCCGCAGGCGCCGGTCGGGTGCGGCCCGAACACCGTTGTGAGCGGGGGCCACGGCCCGACGGCGTCGCTCTATGTGGCCGCCGCCAGCCCGTTGCACCGCCTGGCCCCCCAGTGCAAGCTGGCGGCCGCCCTGCTGTTCGTGTTCGCGGTGGTGGCCACGCCCCGCGAGGCGTTCTGGGCCTTCGCCGTCTACGCCCTGGCCCTGGCCGCTCTGGCCCGGGTGGGCCGGGTGCCGCTGGCCTTCGTGGCCCGCCGCATGGTCATCGAGGTGCCGTTCGTGGCCTTCGCCCTCTTCCTGCCGTTCGTGGCCCAAGGCGAACGGGTCGAGGTGGCCGGGCTCAGCCTGGCCACCGAGGGGCTGTGGGCCGCCTGGAACATCGTGGCCAAGGCCACGCTGGGCGTGGCCACCACCGTCGTGCTGGCCGCCACCACCCCGGTCGCCGCCATCTTGGACGGGTTCGACCGGCTACGGGTGCCCCGGCTCTTCACGGCGGTGGCCGGGTTCATGGTCCGCTACCTCGACGTGGTCGTGGGTGAGGCCCGGCGCATGCGGGTGGCCCGCCTGTCGCGGGGCGACAACGGGCGCTGGCTGTGGCAGGCCCGGGCGGTGGCCACCTCGGCGGGCACGCTGTTCGTCCGCTCGTTCGAGAGGGGCGAGCGGGTGCACCTGGCCATGCTGTCGAGGGGCTTCGACGGCTCCCTGCCGGTGCTGGCCGACCAGCCGGCCGGGGGGCGGCAGTGGGGCACCGCCCTGGCCCTGCCGGTGGCGGCCGCGGCGGTGGCGGTGGTCGCCTGGGCCACGGTGGGCACTTGACCACCGCTGGCCCGCCCGTGCTGGCCGTCGAGGGCCTGGCCTACGCCTACCCGGACGGCCACCAGGCCCTGTTCGGGGTGGACTTCACCATCGGACGGGGTGAGCGGGTCGCCCTCTTGGGCCCCAACGGGGCGGGCAAGACCACCCTGGTGCTCCATCTCAACGGCATCCTCACAGCCGGCGCGGGGTCGGTCGAGGTGGCCGGCCTGCCGGTGGCCAAGGCCAACCTGCGCGAGGTCCGCCGGCGGGTGGGCATCGTCTTCCAGGACCCCGACGACCAGCTGTTCATGCCCACCGTGCGCCAGGACGTGGGTTTCGGCCCCGCCAACTTGGGCCATCGGGGCGAGGCCCTGGCCGCCCGGGTGGCCGCCGCCCTGGCGGCCGTGGGCATGGAGGGCGTCGAAGACCGGCCCCCCCACCACCTGAGCTTCGGCCAGCGCCGGAGGGTGGCGGTGGCCACCGTCCTGGCCATGGGCCCCGACGTGCTCGTGCTCGACGAGCCCACCTCCAACCTCGACCCCGCCTCCCGCCGGGAACTGGCCGAGGTGCTGGTCGGGCTGGACGTCACCATGCTCGTCGTCACCCACGACCTGCCTTACGCCCTCGAACTGTGCCCCCGGTCGTTGGTGATGAACGACGGCCGCATCGTGGCCGACGGCCCCACCCGCGAGGTCCTCGGCGACGTGGCCCTCATGAAGGCCAACCGTCTCGAACTGCCCTACGGCTTCGACCCGTCATCGGTGTGAAGGTCGGGGGGCGGGCGGGCGCCGCGGGGGCCGACCGGTCGGGCGGGTAGGGTCACCGGCCATGTCTTGGCGCGGTCGGGGTGCCGTGGAGCGGTTCGACCGCCGGATCGAATCAGCCGTCGACGGGCTGAGGGGCCACCCGGTGGCCGACCGGGTCTTCTACGCGGCGTCCGAACTGGGTGACTTCGGGCTCGTGTGGCTGCTGCTGGCCTCGGCCCGCAGCCTGCGTTCGTCGCCCACCGACGAACGGGCCGCCCTGAGGGTGGCCGTCGCAGCCCCGCTGGAGTCTGTCCTCGTGAACGGGGTGGTCAAGTCGTTCTTCCGCCGAACCCGGCCCCCGTGGGACGTGGTACGCCCCCACCGCCTTCGCCGGCCCCGCAGCAGCAGCTTCCCCAGCGGGCATGCCTCGGCCGCGGTGACCAACGCAATCCTGCTGTCCGAGGACGACCGCTGGTGGCCGGTGTACGTCTTGATGGCGGCCACGGTGGCCTCCAGCCGTGTCTACGTGAAGATCCACCACCCCTCCGACGTGATAGGCGGAGCCGCCCTGGGCCTGGTGCTGGGCCTGGCCGGCCGCAAGCTCATGCCCTTGGAGAGGACGCAGGCTTGAACCGCCGGGCACGCGGCGGCGGCCGGTCAGTTGGAACGGGCGGGGGTGGCTTCGAGGGCCAGCTCGAGCTCGGCGGCCGCCAGCACTGAGCGCATGTCGAGCAGGAGGTCGGAGACCTCGGCAGTCGACACCAGCTCACGCCGGTGGAGGGTCCCCAGGTGGCGATCGATGATCTGCAGGGCCTGGGTGATGGCGTCGCTCTCGAGTGTGTCCTTCATCCTCTACTCCAACATCGGGCGGGGTTGCCCGTCTTCCCTGTTGTCGACCTTTCCGTCGCCATCCTTGATAGCGGATGGAACGGTCGTGCAACTTCCTTGCTCCCCCCTACCCTAACGGGGTCGAGGCCAAGCCGTGCGGCAGGGGTATGAACACATTGTCACACCCCCCTGCCATCCTGGTTACATGAACGACCAGCTCCCGCTGCTCGACGACACGCCGGCCCGCCGGCCCGACGGTTGGCGGCTCGACGCCAAGACCCGCGAGATCGGCCTTCGGGGTGTCGCCTCGGCCCGCGAGGCTCTGCGGGCCTCGGCCTGCCGTGCCCCCGGGGGCGACGCCGCCGCTCGCGCCGCCTGAGGGCGGCCGTGGCCAGGCGGGGGCGCAGCTGGGCTCTGGTCATGGCGGTGGTGGCCGCCGTGGCGGTCGCCGCCCTCGTCCTCGAGTGGGGGGCCCCGGCCGCCCAGCCACCGCCCTCGGGCCCGGTGGCCGGCAACCTACCGGCGGGGGTCGACGTGGTCGTCGAGCGGGTGGTCGACGGGGACACGATCGTCGTCACGGGCCGGCGCACGGTGCGCCTGATCGGCATCGACACCCCCGAGACCGTCGACCCCCGGCGCCCGGTGGCCTGCTTCGGCGAGGAGGCCAGCCGCTTCATGTCTTCGCTGCTGCCCCCGGGCACAGCCGTCCGCCTGGTGGGCGACGTCGAGCAGGAAGACCGCTACGGCCGCCTGCTGGCCTACGTCTACCGCCGGGAAGACGGCCTGTTCGTCAACGCCGAGCTGGTGCGCCAGGGCTACGCCACCGTATACACGGTCACGCCCAACGTGGCCCACGCCGACCAGTTCGAGGCGGCGGCCCGCGAGGCCCGGGTCGGTGTGCGGGGCCTGTGGGCCGCCTGTTCCGACGCCGGGTGAGGGGCAGCCCGGCCTAGGAGGCTGGTGTCTAAACCCTCCCCAGGCGGCCGACCGCCCCGTTCGCGGCTCGGCGACATTGCAAAGATGCTGGTCAGGGGCAGGTCGGCCGCTCGGCGCGAAGCGCCGATCGCGAAAGACACCAGCCGCCTAGCCTCGCGCCCGTGACCTGGTATGTGGCCTGCCTGTCCCGCGACCTGGGCGGCGGCCGGTGGACGGGCCTGGCCCGGGCCCAGCGGCCTCTGGCCCGTACGGTGGCCGGTACCCCGCTGGCCCTGTTCCGCGACGGCCGGGGCCGGGCCGTGGCCCTGGTCGACCGCTGTCCCCACCGCAACGTGCCGCTGTCGTGCGGCACGGTGGGTGACGGCCTGCTCCAGTGCTGCTACCACGGGTGGCGCTTCGACGGTGACGGAGCGTGCCGGGAGGTGCCGGGCCTCACCGGCGACCGGCCCGACCGCCGGGGCCGGCGGGCCACCCCCCTGCCCACCGCCGAGCACGACGGCTTCGTCTGGGCCCGGACCGGGCCCGTACCGGGCACGGGCGGCACGGTCGGCGGCCCGACCGGCACGGGCACGGGCGACAACGGCACGGGCGACAACGGCACGGGCGACGCCGACGCCCACGGGCCCTACCGGTTCCCGTACGTGGGGCAGGCGGGCTACAGCACCGTGTACAAGCACAAGCGGTTCGCGGCCGGGCTCCACGCCTGCCTGGAGAACACCCTCGACGTGCCCCACACGGCTTTCCTGCACGGTGGGCTGTTCCGGGGTGGGCGCCCGCCCACCGAGATCGAGGTGGTCGTGCGGCAGACGGCCGCAGGCGTGGAGGCGGAGTACGTGGGCGAACCGCGGCCCGAGGGGCTGGCCGGGCGCATCCTGGCTCCCGAGGGCGGGGTGGTATCCCACGTAGACCGGTTCGTGCTCCCGTCGATCGCCCAGGTGGAGTACCGGCTGGGCGAGAACCACCTGATCAACACGGCCGCCTTCACGCCCGTCGGCGAGCGCGAGACGGTCATGCATGCGGCCATCACGTTCCACCTGAGGCTGCCCCACGGGCCGGTGCGGGCCGCCATCACGCCGGTCGCCAACCGCATCCTGGGCCAGGACTCGGCCATCTTGAGCCGCCAGGCGGCCACCATCGCCCGCTTCGGGGGCGAGCACTTCGCCTCCACCGAACTCGACGTTCTCGGCCAGTACATCGGCAAGCTCCTGCGCCAGCAGGAGCGGGGCGAGGCACCCAGTGCCGGCCTCGAGGGAGAGCGCCGGTTCAGGATGCGGGTGTAGGGCGCACGTCCTCCATGACCCGCAGGTAGTTGCCGCCCAGCACGGCCAGGGCCCGGCGCTCGGGCCATCGCCGGGCCACCATGGCGGCCACCAGGACGGGCAGGTCGGCGGCGGTGGGCATGTCGGTGGGGGGCACGATGAGCCCGTCCCAGTCGCTGCCCAGGGCAGCCGCCCCCTCACCGCCCACGGCGATGACGTGTTCGAGGTGGTCGAGGACGGCGGCCGTGGTGGGACCACCCAGAAAGCCCCGCCCCCCGAACCCGCAGTGGTACATGATCCCCACGACCCCGCCCCGGTCGGCCACGGCCCTCACCTGGTCGTCGTCGATGTTGCGCCAGCACGGGTAGACCCCCGACACACCGGTATGCGACACGATCGGGGGCAACGAGCGGTCGTGCACGGCCAGGGCGTCCCAGAAGGTGGGGCGGTTGGCGTGGGCCAGGTCGACCAGCACCCGCCGGTAGTTGAGGCCCTGGACCATCTCCCGGCCCCGGGCCGTGAGCCCGCCCCGGCCCCCCAGGGGGGCGCTGGGCGAACCCAGGGGCGAGCGGGTGAGGTGGACGAGCGTGACCCGGGTCACCTCGGCCGGCAGCTCGGCGGCCGAGTGCACGGCGTTGGCCCCCTGCACGCCCACGAAGCAGGCGAACCGCCCCGCGGCCCGCGCCCGCCGGTAACCGCCAACATCGGTCACGACCTCGGCCGGGACGGCCCCGGCGGGGACGGCGGGCACGGCCTCACTGGTCGGGGCCGAGACCATGTGCACGAGGCGGCCCACGTTGGCCGCCAGCACGGGTTGTCGCCGGAAGGGGTTGGTGGCGATGCTGAGCACGGCCCCGGTCAGCCCGCCGGCCACCATCCTGGGCAGGTCGGCCTGGGAGTAGAGGCGAGCGCCCAGCAGGCCGCGGCCGTGGGCCCGCGCCACGTCGTAGCCGAACACCCGGCTCCACACGAACGACTCGGTGTGGATGTCGAGCACGTCGCCGCCGGCCATCAGGGCGCGGGCGTCGGCGAGGGCGCCGGCGAGGGAGCCGGCGAGAGAGCCGGCGCGGGAGCTAGCGAGGGGGCCGGCCGGGGCCCGGTCCCCGGTCGCCGGGCGGGCCGGGCGCCGGCCGCCCTCAGGCGCCGGCCGCCGCCTGGGCACCGGCCTTGGACGACACGAGGGCCAGAAGCTCCCCGTAGGTGCGCAGGCATTCGACCTCGGCCTCGGGCAGCGATATGTCGAACTCGTCCTCGACCACCATCATCAGCTCCACGGCGGCCAGCGAGTCGACGCACAGGTCCTCCCCCAGCCGGACGTCGGGCTCCAAGCGGTCGGGGCTCACGTCGAGATGGGCCGACAGCAGCCACCGCAGCCGGCCGGGCACGTCGGTCGCCGGCGGCGTGGCGGCGGCGACGTCGGCCTCGCTGCGGGCCGGCCGGCACGTGGGGGTCTGGGGTTCGCTCATGGGGCCCTCCTGCGGCCTGCGCTCTCGAGCTCGGCGACCAAGGCGGCCCGCAGACCGATCTTGTCGACCTTGCCCGTCCGGTTGCGGGGGATCGAGCCGACTACCCGGACGAACCGGGGCACGGCGTAGTCCGCCATCTTGGACGCCACCCACTGCTGGACGGTGGAGGCGTCCACCTCCCGGCCGGCAGCCGGGACAACGTGGGCGGCCACCGCCTCGTAGGCCAGCGGGTCGGGCACACCGAACACGGCCGCCTCGGCGATGTCGGGGTGGCTGACGAGCAGGTACTCCAGCTCGACCGAGTAGACCTTGAAACCGCCGCGGGAGATCATGTCCTTCTTGCGGTCGAGGATGTACACGTAGCCCTCGTCGTCGAGCCGGGCCAGGTCCCCGGTGTGCAGCCAGCCGTCGGTGATGGCCGCGGCCGTGGCCTCGGGGTCGCGGTAGTAGCCGGAGGTGACCATGGGGCCGCGCACCCACAGCTCGCCGGGCTGGCCCACGGCCACGTCGTGGCCGTCGTCGTCGACCACCCGCACCTCGGCACAAGCCAGGGGGCGGCCCACCGACCCGGGCTTGCGGCGGAACTCGCTGTCGATCAGCACGGTGGCCGGCGAGTGGGTCTCGGTCAGCCCGTAGGCGTCGAACAGCCGGAGCTGGGGCATACGCGCCCGCAGGGCCGTCACCGTCGAGATCGGCACCGGCGAGCCCCCGAACGCCCCGATCTGGCAGTGGGCCAGGTCGGGCCAGCGGAACTCCTCCTGGCGCAGCAGCAGCGGCCACAGCGAGGGGACGACCATCAGGTAGGTGATACGGCGCTGGGCCAGCAGGCGGACGAAGTCCCGGGGCACGAGGTCGCCCACCGTCACCGACGTGCCTCCCACCAACATCATCGGGGTCACTTGGGCCACGTGGCCGGTTATGTAGAACAGGGGGAACACCACGGCCGTGCGGTCGTCGGCCGTGAGGCTGAGCGTGCGCACGTAAGCGAGGGCCGAGTGCATCGTCCCCCGGTGCACGAGCTGGCTGGCCTTGGGCCGGCCCGTCGTGCCCGACGTGTAGATCACCCCGTAGACCGAGTCCTCGTGGGGGAACGGGACGGCGTCGCCTCGCCACGGCCGGCGCCGCCCGGTGAGCACGTCGCCCACCGGCCGGGCTCTCTCGGGGGCCAGGCCGGCCTCGGCGGCCGCGGCCTGCGCCCCTTCGGCGAACTCGGGGTGGGCCAGCACCAGCGAGGCTCCCGAGTGCTCGATCATGTAGGCCCACTGGGGTGGTTGCAGGCGGGTCGACAGACCGACGAACAGGTAGCCGGCCCGGGCGCAGGCCCAGATGGCGACGACGACGTCGAGCCCGTTACGCAGGCACACGGCCAAGCGGTCGCCGGGGCCCAGGCCCTCCTCGGCCAGCCGCTCGCACGCCCCCTCGACCAGCTCGGCCAGCTCGGCGTAGGTCACGTCCCCTTCGGCGGTCTCCAGGGCGGTGCGTTCGCCGTGGAGGCGCACCGCCCGGTCGAGGGCCTCGACGATCGTGCGCACCCGGCCCGGGTAGCACCTGACCTGGGACCCCAACCAGGGCTCCAGCACCAGTTCCCCGGCGCCCGCCCCGGCCCCCAGATCACCAGCGGCCAGGCCCCCGGCGGCTCGGGCTGGCCCCGGCCGCGAGGTCAGCACGGGTTGTCGGCGATCTTGGCGGCCGCCTCGGCCACGGGGCCCTCGGCCCCGGCCAGGCGGCCCAGCCGGCGGTGCACCTCCTGCACGCGGCCGGGATCGGCCGCGTAACAGGTGAACGGGCCCCGCCGCTCCCGGGTGACCAGGCCGGCCTCCAACAGCACCGATAGGTGGTGGCTGGTCAGGGGTTGGGTCATCTCGCAGGCCCGGGCCAGGAACCCGACCGTGCGTCGGCCCCGGCGCAGGTGACGCAGGATCAGCAGGCGGTGGGGCTCGGCCAGCACGGAGAGCTCGTTCGAGAGCTGTTCCAGCTCACGCTTGGTGATCGCACTGGACATCGGACGAGGGTACGGCGGCCCGGGGCCCCGATCAACCGCGGCTGATCGGCGGCCACTACCGTCGCGACCGTGACCACCACGCTGGCCGAGAAGCTGGGCTACCCCGCCGACGCCCGGTTGCTCATCGTCAACTGCGACGACCTGGGCAAGTGCCATGCGGCCAACGTGGGCGTGTACGCGGCGTTGCGCGACGGGGTGGCGACCAGCGCCAGCCTCATGGTGCCGGCCCCCTGGGCACGCGAGGCCGCGGCCCGCTACCGGGGGGAGGACGTGGGCGTGCACCTGACGCTCAACGCCGAGCACGACCTCTTCCGCTGGGGGCCCATCACCCACTCCCCCTCCTTGCTCGACGGCGACGGTGGGTTCCCCCGCACCCTCGACGACGTGTGGGAGCACGCCGACGTCGAGGAGGCCAGGAGGGAGTGCCGGGCGCAACTGGAGCGGGCCATCTACTGGGGCTTCGACGTGAGCCACGTCGACTCCCACCTGTCGGCCCTGGAGCTGCGCCCGGAGTTCTTCGACGTCTACCTCGAACTGGCGGTGGAGTTCGGGCTGCCCGTGCGCCTGGGGGACGCGTCCACCGAGCGCTCGGTGGGCTTCCCGTTCCGCCGGCTGGCGGCCGAAGAGGGCGTCGTGTCGCCCGACCACTTCGTACGAGTGAGAGGCATGGGTAGCCGGCGGGCCATCGAGCGGGCCCTGGTCGACCTGCCCGCGGGGGTGACCGAGGTCTACCTCCACCCCGCCATCGACTCGGCCGAGCTGCGTTCCCTGGCCCCCGAATGGTCGGCTTACGTGGACGACTTCGACTTCGCCACCGCCCCGGGTGCCCTGGGCTCGCTGGTCCAGCGGGCCGGAGCCACGCTCATCGGCTACCGCGAGCTGCGCGACTTGCAGCGGGCCGGGGCGTAACCGGCCCTCAGGCCACCACGCCCACCACCGTGGGCTGCTTGTCGGACGCGACCACACCCCCGGCCACCTCCTCGGTGATGGCCAGAGCCGACACGTCCCCGGCGGCCCGGAAGGCGACGGCCCCGGGCTCCGAGCCCAGCACCCCGACCGAGATCTTGCTCGGGCCGACGACCGCCCACAGCTGGTAGGTGCGGTCCTCGGGCAGCCTGGGCAGGTTGGCCCGCAGGATGTAGCCCGTGCCGTCGGGCAGGAGCACGGCCTCGGCCGAGTGGGGGCCGGCCGTCGAGACCATGTTGACCACCCGGGCGTCGTCGCGCCGGGCCGCCTCCTGGGCCACCTGCTCGAGACCACTGGGCCGGGCGAAGTTGTCGACCCGGTCGCTGGTCTGGAGCACCTTGACGACCGTCAGGCTGAACACGGCCACCAACACGGCGGCCCCGGCGGCCACCGCGACGCGGGTGGGGGCCGTCAGCCTCTGGCGCCGGCGCTCGCGGGCCGCTCCCAGCGAGGCCGGGGGCCTCATGGCGGGCGGAGTCTCCTCCAGCGAACTGGCGATGCGGTCCCACACGCCCTCGGGCGCCGGCACCCACCCGGCG
This sequence comes from Actinomycetota bacterium, assembly GCA_040754375.1. Lineage (NCBI taxonomy): Bacteria > Bacillati > Actinomycetota > Actinomycetota bacterium. Next base: position 6,393 of record JBFMCT010000046.1, on the reverse strand, counting down.
GCCATCAGGCTGGCCACCTCCCGGTGCTCGCTCACCTCGGTGCGGCAGATCCCGCACTCTTCGAGGTGGCGCTCGACGGCCTCGCTCTCCTCGCCGTCCACCGCGTCGAGGGCATAGGCGCCGAGCAGCTCCCGCACTTCGAAGTGGCTCAACTCTCGCCCCATGTCGTCCCCATCCCTGCGTCTACCAGGCTCTGGCGCATCCGGCGCAACCCGGAGCGGATCCTGCTCTTCACTGTGCCCTCGGGCGTGTCCAGCATCACCGCCACCTGGCGGTAGGTGTGGCCGCCGAAGTAAGCGAGCTCGATGGCCTTCCTCTCCTCCACCGGCAGCTCGGCCACGATCCCCTTCATCCTCTCAGCCACGGTGAGGTCGATGACCTCCCGCTCGATGTCGGGAGGGCTCTCGGCCGTCTGGCGAGCGTCGCGCTCCTCCCGCCGCCGGCGAGAGGTCTCCGACCTCAGCAGGTCGACCGACCGCCCGTGGGTCTGGGCCAGCAGGTAGGAACGCAGCGAGCCCCGCTCGGGGTCGAAGCGGTCGGGCCGGTGCCACAGGCGGATGAACACCTCCTGCACGATCTCCTCGGCCCTCTCCTTGTCGCCCAGCAGCCTCCGGGCCAGGGCGAACGAGGCCCCGGCGTGGCGCCGGTAGGCCTCGGCCAGCGCGTCCTCCCGCCAGCGGCCGACGGCCATGACCAGAGCGGCGTCGCTGAAGTCTTTCAGGTGCTCCATCTGCACCACAGAGTACGGAGGGCCGCGCTCGCATGGATGACCGGGTGCAGTCATCCGGGGACGGCGGGGCTCCGTAGACCCATCGACATGAGAAAGCACCTCGTCCTCGTCGTAGGCCTCCTCGCCATCGCCCTCGCCGCGTGCGGCGGCGGGGGTGACGGCGAGGCGAGCAGTGGCGGTGGCGAGGCCACCGCCACCAACCAGGTGGACATCGTCGAGTTCAACTTCAAGCCGCAGACGATCACGGTGGACGCAGGCACGACCGTGACGTGGACCAACTCGGACACGTTCCCCCACTCGGTGAAGGCCGAGGGGGACGCGTTCCCGGTCAGCCCGGACATGGCGCAGGGGCAGACCTACTCGTTCACGTTCACCCAGGCCGGTACCTACGCCTACTTCTGCGGGATCCACAACTCGATGGTCGGGACCGTCACCGTCAAGTAGCCAAGGAGAAACGTCCAGATGGAGATAAGCGAGAGGGAGCTCCTGAGCCTGGCCGGTGAGGTCGACGACCTGCACCGCCAGGGCATGGAGACAATGCACGAGGAGATCCGGGCCCTGCACGCCGAGACGCGTGGCTTCCGCCGCCGGTCGGCCCGCAACCGGGCGGCCGTGGGCGGAGGCGCCCTCAGCGTGGGTGGGCTCACCATCCCGTTCGCCCGGGTGCTCCCGGTGGCCGCCCAGAGCCTCACCGACGGCGACATCGCCGCCTTTGCGGAGAGCGTCGAGCTGGTGGCCGTCGAGGCCTACAAAGCAGCTGCCGGCAGCGGCAAGCTCCAGGCCGGGGTCAAGACCGTGGGCGAGATCTTCGCCACCCACCACCAGGCCCACGCCCAGGCGTTCGCGGGCGCTTCGGGGGGCAAGGCCACGGGCAAGCCCAACGCCCGCCTGCTGACCGCCGTCGGCCCCGACCTGACGGCGGCCATCGCCGCCGGCCAGACCAAGATCTTGGAGTTCGCCCAAGAAGTGGAGAACATGGCCACGGCCACCTACATGTTCGCCCTGGGCGCCCTCCAGTCGACGGCCGCCCTGCAACTCACCGCCTCGATCCTGCCCGTCGAGTCCCAGCACGCCACCATCTTGGGGATGGCCCTCGGCCAGTCCGGGGCGCAGTTGTTCCCCACGGCGGCGTTCGAGACCGACACGGCCAAGATCGACCCGGCCATGTTCCCCGTGGCGTGACCCGCCCGACCAGCACCCCCAAGACGCGAACAGGAGCAACCGTGGACCTTTCCAGCGACCATCTGCGCCGTGAGGCGCGCGAGACCCAGGTCGAGCACAACGGGGCCATGCGCTCCATGCGCGAGCTCGTGGCCCGGCTCTTCAACGGCGAGGACAAGCACTCGGCCCGGGTCAAGTCCGACCTGGTGCTCGGTGGCTTCGACCGCCGCCGCTTCCTCCAGGTGGGCGGGCTGAGCGTCGTGTCGGCCGCCGTCCTGGCCGCCTGCGGCGGAAGCGACGACAACGACAGCGCGGGCGGCGCGGGCTCGGGCTCGGGCAGCCAGGCCAGTCTCGACGTGACGATCCTGCGTACGGCATCGTCGCTCGAGCGCCTGGCCGTGGACGTGTACAACACGGCCATCGCCTCCGGCCTGGTGACGACGGCCGCCATCGGCGACGCCGCCAAGCTGTTCCGCGACCAGCACCTGGAGCACGCCGCCCTGTTCGAGGGTGCCACCACGGCCATGGGGGGCCAGGCGTTCACGACCGCCAACCCGGCCGTGCTGGCCCAGCTCGACCCCGCCATCAAGGCCCTGCGGGACGAGAAGGGCGTCGTCCAGCTGGCCCACGACCTGGAGAAGGCGGCCGCGGCCACCTACTTCTCGACCGTGGGTGCCTTCGAGGACGCTTCCCTCAACAAGGCGGCCATGAGCGTCGGGGGCGTCGAGGCCCGCCACGTGGCCGTCCTGGCCGGCGTGCTGACCACCGCCTTCAGCACGCCCACCGACCAGGTGCCGGGCGGTGGCTTCCAGACCAAGGACGGCGCGGTCGCCGCCGGCGTGGGCGTTTCCTAGCCCTCACGATCACCCTGGCCTTCCGGACGAGCCCTTCCGGGAGCAACACGGACAGCCCGCCCCCGAGCCCTGGGGGCGGGCTGTCCCGCGCCGGGCCCGGACCGCGACTTGCGGGCGGCCACCGGCGCGTACGGTACGGGCGTGAGGGTCGACCGCCGCCAGTTCCTCGGCCTGCTGGCCGCCACCGGGGGTGGCACGGCCTTGCTGGCGGGGACCGGGCCCCGGCCGGCGTCGGCCGACCAGGTGCTCGACGTCCAGCTGATGCAGACGGCGGCTTCGGTCGAGAACCTGCTGGTCGACACCTACAGCGCTCTGCTGGCCCTCCCCCTGTTCACAGCCGCGGCCGCCAACCCGGTGCTCAAAGCCCTCGTCACCACCGCACGCGACCAGCACGGCGACCACGCCCGGGCGTGCAACGACATCGCCACCACCCTCGGGGGCCAGGCCCAGACCGGCCTCAACGGCCCGCTGTCGGCCGTGGTGGCCCAGGCGGCCGGCGGCCTGGCCGAGATGGCCGGAGCGGTGTCGATGGCCCTCAGGCTGGAGACGGCGTCGATGCAGACCCACCAGAACGCCGTCGCTCTCATGACCGACGTGAACGCCCGCCGCCTGGCGGCCATGATCATGGCCATCGAGGCCCAGCACGTGGCCGTCCTGCGGGTGGGCGAGGGCCTGGCCACGGCCCGGTCGGTCGAGCTGCTCAGTCTGGCCACGGGCGCGGCCGACCTCCTCCCCCCGGGAGCGGGGGTGGCGGGCGTGCCCGACCCGTTCTCGCGCCTCGACCAGGCCCGGCCACCGGCCGAAGGCGCGGTGCCGTGAGCGGGGCCGCGATGGGCCGGCGCCGGCTGCTGGCCGCGGGCTCGGCCACCGCCGCCGCGGTCGTGCTGGGGGCGTGCGGGGGCGACGAGAACCCCCGGCCCGACTTCAGCCCGGTCACCACCGACCCGGCCCGCCTGGAGGGAGACCTGGCGGTGGCCGGGCTGCTGGCCGCCATGGACAACCTGCTGGTGTCGCTCTACGCCGAGTGCCTCGAACGGGAGGCCCAGCTCGGTCCTTACCCGCCGGCCGTGAAGGAGCTCTTCGTGGCGGTCCAGGCCCACCACCGCGACCACGCGGCGGCCTGGAACGCCGTCCTCACCGGGGCCGGCAAGCCGGCGGTGACGGGCGTGAACCGCACCGTCAAGACGGCCTCCACCGACCCCCAGATGTTCCGGGCCAGGGACACGGCCGCCGTCCTCTCGGTCTGCCAGGACATCGAGAACGTCACCGCTCTCACCTACCTGGCCGCCATCGGCGGCATGAACAACAACGCGGCCATCAAGGTGGCCGCCTCGGTCCACCCCGTCGAGAACCAGCACGTGGCCGTCCTGGCCCTGCTCAACGGCCGTACGCTGCCGCCCGCCAGCTTCAGCCCCACCGACGGGGCGCGGACGCTGTCGGACACGATCGGCTGAGGCCCGCCAGGAAGGCTTGCCAAGGGGGCGGCGGTACGTCGTACGATCGGGCCCGTGCTCGCCCCTACGGGCCCGGAACTGGAACGGCGGCGGGAGCCGGGAACGAAGGAGGCGCCGCCTCCTGGTAGCAGGCTGCCCTACCGGCCCGCGCTCGACGGCGTCCGCGCCCTGGCCGTCATCGCCGTCTTCGCCTACCACGCCGACCTGGGCTGGGCCCGGGCCGGGTTCCTGGGCGTCGACGTGTTCTTCGTGCTCAGCGGCTACCTGATCACCGCCCTGCTCGTGGCCGAGCGCCAGGCGGCCGGGCGGGTCAACCTGCGCCGGTTCTGGGCCCGGCGAGCCCGGCGGCTCCTGCCCGCCGTGGTCGTCCTGCTGGCCGCGGTGGCCGTTGCCGTGCCCCTGCTGGTGCCCGAGCAGGCGGCCCGGCTGCGGGGCGACCTGCTGGCTGCCCTCGCCTACGTGAGCAACTGGCGGATGATCTTCGGTGGCGAGTCCTACTTCGAAGCCGCCGGGCGCCCGCCCGTCCTCCAGCACCTGTGGACCCTGGCCGTGGAGGAGCAGTTCTACCTGCTGTGGCCTCCGGTGCTGGTGCTGCTCCTGCGCCGGCGGTCGCCCCGGCGGCTGGTGGCGCCCCTGGTGGTGGCGGCCGCCGGCTCGGCCGCCCTCATGGCCATCCTGCACGAGCCCTACGCCGACCCCTCGCGGGTCTACTTCGGCACCGACACCCACGCCTCGGGCCTGCTGCTGGGGGCCGCCCTGGCCGCAGGCACGGCTTGGTGGCGCGACACCCACCGCCTGGGGGTCGGGCCCCGGGCCGCCCTGGAGGTGGGGGGGCTGGCGGCCGTGGCCGCCCTGGCGTGGGCCGTCTACTCGGTCGACGAGTTCGACCCTGGCCTCTACCGGGGCGGCTTCTTCGCGGTGGCCGTGGCCTCGGCCGTGGTCGTGGCCGCCGCCGGCCGGCCCGGGCGGCCGGGCCTGCTGGGCCGGGGCCTGGGGTCGAGGCCCATGGTGTGGCTGGGCCGGCGCTCCTACGCCGCCTACCTGTGGTCGTGGCCGGTGATCATGGTCACCCGGCCCCAGCTCGACGTGCCCTTCGAGGGTGGTCCGCTGCTTGCCCTGCGGGCGGTGCTCACCCTCGCACTGGCAGCCGTGTCCTACCGCTTCGTGGAGGAGCCCGCCCGCCGGGGCGCCATCGGCCGGGCGTGGGCCGACCTCCGCCAGGCCCGGGCCGACCGACGGCCGGTGGCAAGGTCGACCGCCGGCTGGGGCCTGGCCACCTGTGCCGCCCTGGCCATCATGGCCGCCGGGGTGGCCGTGAGCGAGGACCGGGGTACCGGCCCCGAGGTGGTGGCCGCCACCGGCCTCAACGCCGCCTCCGCCGAGAAGCTGCTCGGTGACGGGGCCGTCGGGGTGGTCACGACCGTGGCCCCCACCACAGGGCCCGAGGTGACGACCACCACCGTGACGGCCGCCGAGGGGCCCACGACGACGCCGGCCCCTCCGCCGCCCACAGCCGCTCCCACGACCGCTGCGCCCGAGCCCCCGCGGCCGCCGATCGAACTGCCTACCGTCCGGGCCCAGGTGACGGCCATCGGCGACTCGGTGCTACTAGGGGCCAAGCCGCTGCTCGAGCACCAGGTGGAGGGGATCGTGGTGGACGCCGACGTGGGGCGGCAGTTCGCCTCGGTGGTGGCCACCGTGCGGTCCCATCGCGACGGCGGTCTGCTGGGCGAGGCCGTGATCGTCCACACCGGCAACAACGGGCCCATCCCGCCGGGCCAGATCGACCAGCTACTGGGCCTGCTCGAAGGGGTGGGCAAGGTCGTGCTGGTGAACGTGAAGGTCCACCGGGCCTGGGAGGGCCCCAACAACGAGGTGCTGGCCGAGGCCGCCGACCGGTGGCCCAATACCGTCCTCGTCGACTGGCACTCGGTGGCCTCGGCCAACCCCGACGCCTTCTACGACGACGGCCTCCACCTCACGCCCACCGGCATCCGCCTGTTCACGGCCACCCTCCTCGCCGCCATCTGACCCCCGCGGGGCCTCCCGCCGGCCGTGATCGCGCATTCGTGCTCAAGGTCGGTCGTCGACGCGCCGATGTGGTCTGTGACGCACCTCCCGGCATGGGAGGCGCCCGGCGGCCTTGAGCGGCCGAGTGGCGGCGGGGACGGACCTCGGCCACGAAGGGATCGGA
>JBFMCT010000045.1 GCA_040754375.1 Actinomycetota bacterium | reverse complement strand
CCCTCTTGGCCGGCGCCGGGCCTTGCGGCTCGGCCGCCGACCGGCGCGCCGCCGCGGCGGCGGCCGCCTGTGCCACCGGCGACTTCTTGGCGGCGGCGGCCTTCTTGGCCTTCTTGGCCCCGACCGCCTTTCGCGCCTCAGCCAACTTCAGACCCCCCAACTCGTATGGAGACGGTGCACTCGTGACGGGCACGTGATGATCCCACCATGCGGCCCAGCATTGCTTCCCCCGCCGACCGTAGCAAGCTGCCGGCCCGCGGCGCGCCACCCTGCACGTGAGCGCGCAACCGCGCCGTAGGCTTGCCGCCACGACCACCGGGCCCAACTCCGCCGTCACGATCGACGACTCGGCTGCCGCCGGCACGCCCCTCGACCTCGTCGCGTCCCGCTACGCCACGATGGCCGAACGCTCCGCCGCCGGCCGCCACCGGCTGGGCCGGCCGCTCACCTTCGCCGAGAAGGTCCTGTTCAACCACCTAGAGGACGACGGCCTCGCTCCACTGGTTCGGGGACGGTCCTACACCGAGTTCCGCGTCGACCGAGTGGCCATGCAGGACGCCACCGCCCAGATGGCCCTGCTGCAGTTCATGAGCGCCGGGCTGCCGCGAGTGCAGGTCCCCACGACCGTGCACTGCGACCACTTGATCCTGGCCCGCACTGGGGCCGTCGCCGACCTGGCCACCGCCACCGAGACCAACGCCGAGGTCTACGACTTCCTGTGCACCGTCTCGGCCCGCTACGGGATCGGGTTCTGGAAGCCGGGCTCGGGCATCATCCACCAGGTCGTGCTGGAGCACTACGCCTTCCCCGGGGGCATGCTGGTCGGGACCGACAGCCACACCCCCAACGCCGGTGGGCTGGGGATGGTGGCCGTGGGCGTGGGCGGGGCTGACGCCGTCGACGTGATGACAGGCGGCACGTTCGGGCTGCGCTGGCCCAAGCTCATCGGTGTCCGCCTCACGGGCCGGCTCTCAGGCTGGTCGTCGCCCAAGGACGTGATCCTCAAGGTCGCCCAGCGCCTGACCGTCAAGGGCGGCACCGGCGCCATCATCGAGTACTTCGGGCCAGGGGCGGGCACCATCAGCGCCACCGGCAAGGCCACGATCTGCAACATGGGGGCCGAGGTGGGCGCCACCACGTCGCTGTTCGCCTACGACGAGCGGGCGGCCTCTTACCTGAGGGCCACGGCCCGCGCCGACCTCGCGGACGCTGCCGAGGCCGTGGCCGAGCACCTGCGGGCCGACCCCGAGGTCGAGGCCGACCCTTCGGCGTTCTTCGACGAGGTCCTCGAGATCGACCTGTCGACGCTGGAACCCCACGTCGTCGGGCCCCACACCCCCGACCTGGCCCGGCCCGTGTCCGAGGTGGCCGAGCAGGCCAAGGCCAACGGCTGGCCCCTCACCTTGTCCCAGGCGTGCGTCGGTTCGTGCACCAACTCGTCCTACGAGGACATCAGCCGGGCGGCCAGCGTGGCCCGCCAGGCGTCGTCGCGGGGGCTTCAGGCCCGTACTCCCCTGCTGGTCACCCCCGGGTCCGAGCAGGTGAGGGCGACCGTCGAGCGCGACGGCCTGCTGGCGGACCTGGAGGCCATCGGGGCCACGGTGCTGGCCAACGCGTGCGGCCCGTGCATCGGCCAGTGGGCCCGCAGCGACATCGCCGACGGCGAGGTCAACTCCATCATCACGTCGTTCAACCGCAACTTCCCGCGGCGCAACGACGGCAACGCCCAGACGCTGGCCTTCATCGCCTCGCCGGAGACGACGGTGGCCTACGCCCTGGCCGGCACATTGGACTTCAACCCGATGACCGACCCTCTCGACGGCGCCGCGCTGGCCGAGCCGGTGGGCGACGAGCTGCCGGCCAAGGGCTTCGCCCGCGACATCTCCGGCTTCCTGGCCCCTCCGGCTGACGGCCAGTCGGTGGAAGTCGTGATCAGGCCGGACAGTGCCCGCCTCCAGCGCCTCGAACCGTTCCCCCGCTGGGACGGCCGCGACTTCGTCGAGCTACCCGTGCTTCTCAAGGCCAAGGGCAAGTGCACCACCGACCACATCTCGGCCGCCGGCAAGTGGCTGCGCTACCGGGGCCACCTCGAGAACATCAGCGCCAACCTGTTCCTGGGGGCGGTCAACGCCTTCACGGGCGAGGCCGGCGCCGGCTGGTGCCACGTGCACGAGGCCATCGAGCCCTTCCCCGACGTGGCCCGCCACTACAAGGAGGCGGCAATGGCGTGGGTGGCCGTGGGCGACGAGAACTACGGCGAAGGGTCGTCGCGCGAGCACGCGGCCATGGAGCCCCGCTTCATGGGAGGTCGGGCGATCATCGTGCGGTCCTTTGCCCGCATCGCCGAGACCAACCTGAAGAAACAAGGGGTGCTCCCCCTGGTGTTCGAGGACCCGACGACCTACGACCGCGTCCTGGTCGACACCCGGGTCTCGGTGCTGGACCTGGCCGCGCTGGCGCCCGACCAGCCCGTGCGCTGCCTGCTCCACCAGAGTGACGGCTCGGTCGAGCAGTTCTGGTGCACCCACTCACTGTCGGAGGAGCACATCGCCTGGTTCCGGGCGGGCAGCGCCCTCAACCTCATCGGTGACCGCTTCCGGGCCGCCCAGGGCGGTGTGGGCGCTCAGGAGGCTGGTGCCTAGGGAGTGGCGGCCTCCGCGCACTCGACACCCGCGGGGCCGACGGTCGCTGCGTGTTCGGTACCGGGATCGATCTCCAGGCGGTCGCCAGGGCTGAGCTCGACGTCGCCCTGCTCGCGTGTATGGAACACGATCGAACCCGACAGGCAGTAGAGGACCTTGTGGTACCCGTGCTCGTGCCAGCCGTAGCGGTCACCGGGGCCGTTGCCCCACCGCTGAGGGTCGAGGCCCTCGGCCCGCATGGACGAGACGATGGCCGCGGCATCGGCGACGGCATCGGCGACGGCGTCGGCCCCCTGGCGGCGGTCGATGGCCGCGTTGCGGTCGACGCGTACTGCCATGGGCCCCAGCCTGGCACGATGGCCCGGTGATAGTCGACCCCGAGCTCGAGCGCTACGCCGCCGACCACAGTTCGCCCGAGGCCCCGCACCTGGCCGCCGCGGCGGCCCGCACCCGGGAGGCGTCCCAGTCCCACGCCATGATGGTGGGGCCGCTCGAGGGCCAGTTCCTGGCTCTCATGGTCGCCCTCACCGGGGCCCGCCGGGTGCTGGAGATCGGGACGTTCACCGGCTACTCGGCCCTCTCGATGGCGGCCGCCCTGGGCGAGGGCGGGACCATCGTCACCTGCGAGCTCGACCCCGAGCACGCGGGCCTGGCCCAGGGCCATTTCGACGCCAGCCCCTTCGCCGACCGCATCGACCTCCGACTGGGCCCGGCCCTGGAGACCGTCGCCGGGCTCGACGGCCCCTTCGACCTGGTGTTCATCGACGCCGACAAGGCCCACTACCTCGACTACTACGAGGCCGTGCTGCCCAAGGTCGCACCGGGCGGGGTGGTGCTGGCCGACAACGTGCTGTGGAGCGGGCGGGTGCTCGACCTCGACGACCAGAGCGAGGACACGGCCGCCATCCGAGCCTTCAACGACCGCGTGCGCGACGACCCGCGGGTCACCTGCGTGATCCTCACCATCCGGGACGGCGTGAGCGTGATCCGCCCCCGCTGATGCGCCGTGGGGTGCCGGCCGCCCTGGTACTGGCCGTCACGGCCGCCTGCGTGGGCGGCGGGACGGGCCCCGGCGGCCAGGCGGGCATCGCCCCCGCTCCCCCACCCGAGCAGGTCGGGCCCTCGGGCACGGCCCCGGTCGACGTCGACGCCGACGTCGACAGCGACCCGTGCCTGACCGAACCGGTCCGCCGCACGCCGAGCCCCGATCGGCCCCGTTACCAGATGTCCCTGGACATACGGCCGGCCGAGGCCACGGTGACGGGCACGGTCGACGTGACGTTCGTGCTCGACTTCGACACCGACCAGGTGGCCTTCCGCCTGTGGCCCAACGGGCCCCGCCAGCAGGCGGCCGGCGCCCTGCTCACCGTCGACGGGCCCGTAGAGATCGACGGCCAGCCGGTGGCCACGGCCCTGGCCACCCCCACCCGGCTGGTGGCCCGGCCCCCGGCCGGGCTGCGGGCCGGCCAGCCCGTCCGGGCTGCACTGTCGTTCCACCTGCGGCTGCCCCAGCCCGCCCGCGACCGGATCTCGGCCGAGCGCGACAGCGTACGCCTGGGTTCGTTCTTCCCGATCCTGGAGTGGGAGCCGGGCCGGGGCTGGACCGACGACCCGCCCACCACCCGGTTCGCCGAGGCGTCGACGGCGCCCACGGCCGACTTCGACCTGACCATCACGACGCCGCCCGGCTACACGATCATCGCCAGCGGCGTGCAGGACCGCCCCGGCCACTGGACAGCCACCGCCATGCGGGACGTGGCCGTCGCCGTGGGCCGCTTCACGATGGTCACGGGCGTGGTCAACGCCCCTCACCCGGTGACCGTGACAGTCGGGGTGGACGCCGACGCCGCCGACCGGCCCGAGCCCTACCTCGAACGCTCCATCTCGGTCCTGGAGGAGACCGCCAGGCGCTACGGGCCCTACCCGTGGACGACGTTCTCGGTCTCGGTCACGCCGGGCACGAGCACGGGCGTGGAGTACCCCGCCCACGTGCTACACGGGCCGGGTACGGCCGGCGACATCCTCACCCACGAAGTGGCCCACCAGTGGTTCTACGCGTTGGTGGGTAACAACCAGGCTCGTGACCCCTGGTTGGACGAAGCCCTCACCACCTGGGCCGAGGCCCGCTACGAAGGGACGGTCGACGCCTACCGGGCGACGGCCGTCCCGGCCGACGTGCGGGGCCGGACGGCCGAGCCCATGACCTTCTGGGACCAGTCCCCGTCGTTCTACCTGGGGGCCTACGTGCAAGGGGCCCAGGCCCTGGCCGAGCTGGGCGAGCCCGACCGGGTCGACTGCGCCCTGCGCCTCTACGCGGCCGACCACGCTTACCGGATAGCTACCCCGGCCGACCTGGTGGCCTCGCTCACCCGGGTGTTCCCCGACGCGGCCGAGGTGCTGGCCGGGTACGGGGTGCGACCGTGAGCCGCAGAGGCCGGTCCCGCGGAGCCGGGCAGCCGCCCGTCCTCACCGCCTTGCTGCTGGTGGCCCTGGCCGCCTGCTCGCCCGGCAGGGACGGGGGCCAGGGGGCCGTGCTGGGCGGGGGCTCGGGGCCGACGACGACCCGATCGGGCCCTGCTCCCCTGATGGGCCCGGTCCCCGCGCCGGGGCCGGGCGCGGTCGTCACCCCGACGGGCGTGGCCGTACCCGTCACCGGCCCGGCCGAGGGGGGCGGATGGGCGGTCACCACGCCGTGCGGGCGCCCGGCGGTGGTCCGGTCGGGGACCTACGTGGCGTCGGCCACCGTGGTCCTCGACCCAGGCCACGGCGGGATCGACCCGGGCGCGGTGTCCCCCGGAGGGCTGTGGGAGTCGGTGGTGAACCTCGGGGTGTCCGAGTACGCCCGCGACGCGCTGGAGGAGGCGGGCTTCACCGTCCTGCTGACGAGGTCCGCGGACTACGACCTCGAGCTCCCCGTGAGGGCCGAGCTGGCCAAGGCGGTGGGGGCCCGGGCCTTCATCTCGGTCCATCACAACGCCGAACCGGACGGGCCCTCGGTCGGGCCCGGCTCCGAGACCTACTACCAGATCGCCTCACCCGACTCCAAGCGGCTGGCCGGGCTCCTGTACGAGGAGATCATCCGGGCCCTGTCGCGCTACGACATCGCCTGGATGGCCGACCGCGACGCCGGGGCCAAGTACCGGGAGGGGTCGCGGGGCGACTTCTACGCCGTCCTGCGCCAGCCCGCGCCCATCGTCAGCGCCCTGGTCGAAGCGGCCTTCATCTCCAACCCCCCGGAGGCCGAGCTGCTGGCCCGGCCCGAGGTCCAGGAGCTGGAGGGCGAGGCCATCGCCCGGGCCGTTATCCGCTACCTGACCACGGCCGACCCCGGCTCGGGGTTCGTCGAGCCTTACCCCCGAGGTTCTCCCCCTGGGGGCGGCGGCGGTGTGTCCCGCTGCACAGACCCGGCGCTGGAGTGACCCGTACCGCGGCCTGGTCGGCCGGGTCGGCGGCAGGAGGATGAGAGCTTTCTCATCCTCGTCTCATCAGCCGTTCACGGCTCGGCGCGACCGTGGAGGGGTGACCATCGGGCCCGACTGCCTGCGCCTCCTCCTCGGCCCGGCCGCCGGTGACCTACTGGCCGCCGCCCTCGGGGGGCGGGCCTCGCTCCCCGGCCGGCCCCGGGTGCAGGATGTCCGCTACCGCCCCGGGCACAGCGTGGTCGTCTCCTACGGGGCCCGGCTACGGAGCCCGGGGCGTCCGCCGTGGGCCGATGTGTTGGTCGCCTCGACCGGCGTGGACGTGCCCGAGGGCACCTGCGTGGTCGCCGGGGACGAGTACCGGGTAGCCGTGTGGACGGCGTCGTCTGATCCCTTCCTGCCCGGCCTCGGGGCGGTCCTCGACCCCCGGGGGGCGCGCTCGGTGCTGAACGATCTGGGTGCGCCCGCCGGGCCAGTGCGCGCGGCCCTGCGCTCCTACCGGCCCGGGCGGCGGGCGGTCGTGGAGGCCGAGGTCGAGGGCGGCGCTGCTCGCTTGTTCGTCAAGGTGCTGCGACCGTCGAAAGTCGAGGCCCTCCAGAGGCGCCACGCGCTGCTCTCGGCCCACGTCCCCGTACCCCGCAGCCTCGGATGGGCCCCCGACCTCGGCCTGGTCGTGCTCGACGCCCTGCCGGGCCGCAGCCTGCGCGACGTTCTGGCCGGGGGGGCCGATGAGCTACCCGGACCGGGACAGGTCGTGGCTCTCCTCGACGCGCTCCCGCCGGTCCCGCCATCGTGGCCTGCCCCCGTGCCCGCGGCTGCCCGGGCCCGTGAGCACGCCCAGCTCATTGGTTCCGTGGCCCCCGGCCTGGGCCAGGCCGCGCACCGGGTGGCCGACGCCGTCGAGGCCGGCGAGGCTGGCGAGCCCGGCGACCCAGCGGGCCTCACCGAGGGGACCACGACCGTCCACGGCGACCTGCACGACGCACAGTTGATGGTCGACGGGCCCCGGCTGTTGGGCACGGTCGACATCGACACCGTCGGGCCCGGACGGCGGACCGACGACCTGGCCAACCTGGTCGGCCACCTGGCCACGCTGGCGGCCGCATCCCCGGCGCACCAGCGGGCGCACTCCTACGGCCAAGCCGTTCTCGATGTCGCCGACGGTCTCGTCGACCCATACCGGCTGCGACTGGCGACGGCCGCCACCGTCTTGGGCCTGGCCACCGGGCCCTTCCGCGTCCAGGAGAGGGGCTGGCCGGCGGCCGTGGCCCATCGGGTCTCACTGGCCGAAGCCTGGGCCGCCAGCGCCCGCGCCCTGCGGCCCCGGGCCGAGGGTGAGAGAGATCTCATCGCCGCGTCACCTCCGGCCAATCCCCGGCAAGGATCCTGAGCGGGTACCCCGAAACAAGGAGGAACCTGATGCAGCTCCCCAAGAACTGGAAGGTAACCACCGCGGCCGTGGCCTCGGCCGGCCTGGGCCTGGGTGCCTTCGCCCTGACCGGCAGCGGGTCGGCCCAGCCCGTCGACCCCATCCGGCTCCAGGACCGGGTCACCATCGAGGCCGGCGCCAACGGTCCGGTGACCACCTTCGACCCCGCTTTGGCCGTGCCCGAGTTCCTGGCCAGCACGGCCGCCGGCGCCAGCCTGGGCTCGCCTTTCTCCAGCCCGATATCGGTCGCCTCGGCGGCCAGCACCGGCTCACCGGACAGCATCGACAGCCCGGACAGCATCGACAGCCCGGACAGCATCGACAGCCCGGACAGCCCGGACAGCCCGGACAGCCCGGACAGCATCGACAGCCCGGACAGCATCGACAGCCCGGACAGCATCGCGTCCTTCGGCTCGCCGTGAGCGCCGAGGCGGGGGTGCTCTCGGGGCGCCCCCGCCTCGTCGCGCCCGCCGACCAGACTGCGGGTGTGCCCGCACCTGCTCCCCCGCAAGTTGGCCACGGCCGGGCCCGGCGCTGGGCCCGGTCTCTGGCCCGGGCCCGCATGCGCATCCTGGGGTGGTACGTGGTCCTCATGGGGGTGGCCACCGTCGCCTCACTCGTGCTTCTCCGCCAGGTGCTCGAGGCCCGCCTCGACGACCGGGTGGGGGACGACCTGGTGCAGGAGGTGGAAGAGCTGCGGGCGTTGGCCGCGGGCGTGAACCCGGCGACGAGCGAACCGTTCGGGCCCGATGCCCGGGCCATCTTCGAGACCTTCCTGGCCCGCAGCGTGCCCCACCGCGACGAGGCCTACGTGGCCTTCGTGGGCGGTGAGCCGTTCGCCATCACGGCCGACTCCCCCGTGCGGCTCGACCGCGACCCGGCCTTCGTGGACCGGTTCGCAGCCGTCCCGTCCGACACCCTGGACGAGATCGAGACTGCCGCCGGCACGGTCAGGGTACTGGCCGTACCCCTGGTCGGGGCGGACGGCGGGCCCGTCGGGACCTTCGCGGTGGCCCGGTTCCTGGCCACCGAGCGCCAGGAGGCGGCCGACCTGCTCCGGACCACGGCCCTCATCTGGGGCGGCATCCTTCTCGGGGCCACCCTGCTGGCCTGGCTGGCCGCCGGTCGGGTGCTGGCCCCCGTCCGGCTGGTGTCGGACACGGCCCGGTCCATCACCCTGACCGACCTCAGCCGCCGCCTCCCCGAACCCGGCGACGACGAGCTCGCCGGCCTGGTCTCGACGTTCAACGGCATGCTCGACCGGCTGGAGAGGTCACTGGCCACCCAGCGGGCGTTCATCGACGACGCCGGCCACGAGCTACGCACGCCCATAACGATCATCCGGGGCCACCTCGACGTGATGGGCGACGACCCCGCCGACCGGGCCGATGCCTTGACCGTGATCGACGACGAGCTCGACCGGATGAACCGCATCGTGACCGACCTGCTGCTGCTGGCCCGGGCCGAACAGCCCGACTTCCTCAGGCCCGAGCCGTTCGACCTGGGCGAGCTCGTGGGGTCGCTGGCCCCCCGGGCCGCCCAGCTCGGCGAGCGCCACTGGGTGACAGTCGTGCCCTCCTCACCGGTGCCCGTGATGGCCGACCGCCAGCGCCTGACCCAGGCCATGATCAACCTGCTCGACAACGCCGTGCGCCACACCGTGGCCGGCGACCGGATCGAGATCGGGGTGGCGGGCGCCGGCGGCGGGGCTCGCCTGTGGGTGGCCGACTCGGGCCCGGGGGTGGAGGAGGCCGAGCGGGCCGCGATCTTCGAGCGCTTCCGCCGGGGCCGGGGCCACGGTCGCGAGGGGGACGGGGCCGGCCTGGGCCTGGCCATCGTCCGGGCCATCGCCGAGGCCCACGGCGGGACGGCCACCGTTGCCCCGGCCCGTCCCGGTCCGAGCCCCGGTGCCCGCTTCGAGATCGCCCTACCCGCCCGTTCGGCCGGCGGGCCCACGCCGTGAGCCGGCTGCTCATCGTCGAGGACGAGGCCCGCATCGCCGCCTTCCTCGAACGCGGCCTGCGGGCCGCCGGCTACACCACCACCACCGTGGCGTCGGCGGCCACGGCGGCCTCGGTGGCGCGCGACGACACCTTCGACCTCGTGGTCCTCGACCTGGGGTTGCCCGACGGCGACGGCGTCGAGGTCCTGGCCGCACTGCGGGCCCGGGGGGAGAAGCTGCCGGTACTCATCCTCACGGCCCGCGACGACGTCGGCGCCCGGGTGCAGGGCCTCGACGGCGGGGCCGACGACTACGTGACCAAACCCTTCCACTTCGACGAGCTCCTGGCCCGGATCCGTGCCCGGCTGCGCGACGCCGCCACCGAGCCCACCTCCGGCCGCCTGCAGGCCGGCGGCCTGGAGCTCGACCTGCACGCCCGGGTGGTGGTCGACGGCCACCGGCGCATCGAGCTCACGGCCCGGGAGTTCGCCCTGGCCGAGACCTTCTTCCGCCACCCGGACCAGGTCCTCAGCCGCGAGCAGTTGCTCGACCGGGTATGGGGCTACGACTTCGACCCCGGGTCCAACGTCGTCGAGGTCTACGTCCGCTACCTGCGCCGCAAGCTGGGCGAAGCGCGCATCGAGACCGTCCGGGGCATGGGCTACCGCTTCCGCACCGCGGGGGTAAACGCTTGAGCCTGCTCCCTAGCGGACGACGCTCACCTGCACCGAGCCCTCGCCCACGGAGCCGTAGAAGTTCTCCCCGCGGAGCATCTCGGGGTCCCAGCACCGCTGGTAGCCAGGCCCGAACTGGAAGCGGGCCGTGTAGTCACCCGGCTCCCGGTAGGAGTGCCGTAGCTCGACGACCTTGACGGACTGCTCGGGGTCGCGCTGAGGGGGGTCCCAAGGGCCGAACGGTTCGCACGGCATCTCGAGGAAATCCGCATGGATAGCCACGTCGCCGAACGACGTGTCGTTCAGGTAGCTGAACACGCCGTCGGGGTCGCTGAGCACGATCGTGAACACGACCTCCTCCCCGACCCGGGGCCTAGGGGGTGACACCGTCACCTCGACCGTCAGGGGGCGATCGGGCTCCGGGTCGGGATCGAAGTAGAAGGGCCCGCACGTCGGGTCGAGGCTGTTGCGGCAGACGACCGTGGTCGACGTGGTAGCGGGGGTGCTGACCACTGGCCGGGTTGTGGCGGTCGTAGCCGTCGTCGTCACCATGGGCACGGAGGTCGGAGCAATGGTCGAGGGTGAGCCCGGCAGCCCCGGGAGGCCCGGCGGGAGCCCGGGCTCTGGGGGGATGGTGCCCAAGGCCGCCGGGGACGCGGTACGCACCTCGGTGTTGCGGCCGTCGCCACTGTCGAACGTGACCGCCACGAAGGTCCCCGCCATCACTAGAACGAGGCAGGACATGGCCAGGGAGCGGACACGCCGGGCCGACCGCAACTGATCGGCACGGCGCTCGACGAGACCACGAAGCTCGTCTTCGGAGCGGCCTCGGAGGACGGGCGGGCCGTCACCTGAGCTCATGAGCCACCTCCCACTCGGTACCCAACTGGTCCCGCAGGTGCCCCAGGGCACGGCCTGTGTGACGCTTCACCGACCCGGTGGACACATGGAGGAGCCGGGCGATGTCACCTTCGGTCATCCCCACCAGGTAACGAAGCGTCACGACCTCGCGCTGGCGCCGTGACAGCCGGGCCAGAGCCGACGCCAAGGCCATCTGCAGCAGGACCATGTCCTCGTGGCTCGGCTGGACGGCCTCGATCGACGAAGGCAGGCACCGTTGGCGGCGCCGAGCCATATCAACCGCGACATTGGCGGTCACCCGGAGCACCCAGGCATCGCGGTACGGCAGGGCCCCCACCCGCCTCCAGCGGACCGCCGCCCTGGCCAAGGCTTCGATGGCTGCGTCCTCGGCAGCCGTCACGTCGCCAAGAACCCGGTAGGCCACCTGGACGGCGAGAGGCATGAGGTGTCGGAATGCCCCGTCGAACCCGTCGGCCCCGTCGCTCGCCCTGACCATCAACCTCTACATCGTCCGAAGGCCCGACCAGGGTGACACAGCCCAGGAGAAAGTCGCCGTTCGGTTGTCGGGTGGGCCGTAGAGGACTCGAACCTCTGACCCCTTGCGCGTCATGCAAGTGCGCTACCAACTGCGCCAACGGCCCGTAGTGGTGCCCACCCTAGCGGCTACGGGAGCCGGTCGGGTTCAGGGCTCGTCGGCGGTGGGGGCGAAGCCCTGGCGCAGGGTGTTCTCGCTGGTGGCCCGGGGGTCGACGAACTGCATGAGGTAGTCGGGACCGCCGGCCTTGGACCCGACCCCCGACAGGCCGTAGCCCCCGAACGGGTGGCGGCCCACGATGGCGCCGGTGATGGTGCGGTTCACGTAGACGTTGCCGGCCCTCAGCTCGTCGGTGGCCAGGCGGATGTGCGACGGTGAGCGGGAGACGACCCCGGCCGTGAGGGCGTAGGGGGTGTCGTTGGCCATGGCCACGGCCTCCTCGAACGACCGGGCCCGGGCCACCGCCAGGACGGGCCCGAAGATCTCCTCGGTGGCCACCCGGCTGTCGGGCGGCAACCCCACGACGATGGTCGGGCCCACGAAGTAGCCCTCGCCTGCCCGCCCGCCGCCCGCGAGCCCGTCGCCGGCCAGGACCACCTCGCCCTCCCCGCGCGCCAGCCCGACGTAGCTCCTCACCCGATCGAAGGCGTCCTGGTCGATGAGCGGGCCCATGTCGACGCCCATGTCCCGGGGATGTCCGACCTTCAGCTCCCGGGCGGCCCCCACGAGGCGCTCCACCAACTGGTCGTGGACGGCGTCGAGCACGACCAGTCGGGAGCAGGCCGAGCACTTCTGGCCCGAGTAGCCGAACGCCGACCCGAGCACGATCGGGACAGCCTGGTCGAGGTCGGCGTCGGCATCGACGATCAGAGCGTTCTTGCCGCCCATCTCGGCCACCACCCGCTTCACGTGGCGCTGCCCGGGGCGGTGGACGGCGGCCGTCTCGACGATCCCCAGGCCCACGGCCTTGGACCCCGTGAACGTCACGAACGAGACGTCGGGGTGCTCCACCAGGTAGGCCCCCACCTCCTCGCCCACCCCCGGCAGGAAGCCCAGGACCCCGGCGGGCAGGCCGCCCGCGACCAGGGCCTCGACCAGCTTGGCGGCCACCGCGGGCGTCTGCTCGGCCGGCTTGAGCAACACGGCGTTGCCCGTGACCAGGGCAGCCACGGTCATGCCCGTGGGGATGGCCAGGGGGAAGTTCCACGGGGCGATGACAACCCCGATCCCCCGGGCCTGGTAGCGCAGGGCGTTGCGCTCGCCCGGCGGCGACTCGACCCGCCCGCCCTCGGCCATTGCCAGGGCGGCCCGCCCGTAGTACTCGCAGAAGTCGATGGCCTCGCACACGTCGGCGTCGGCTTCCCGCCAGGGCTTGCCGGCCTCGAAGACCTCGAGGGCGGCCAGCTCGGCCCGGCGGGCCCGCATCCACTCGGCCGCCCGGAAGAGCACGGCCGCCCGCTCGGCGGCCGGCGCCCGGCGCCAGGCGGGCCAGGCCCGGCGGGCAGCCTCGAGGGCGGCCTCGGCCTCCCCCGGCCCGCACGAGGCCGACTCGGCCACCACCCGCGACGGGTCGGCAGGGTCGACCGAGGCGATCTTGGCCGAAGTGTGGACCGGGTGGCCGTCGATGACGGCCGGCACCTCGCCGCCCAGGGGCCCGCCGTCTCGTCCCAGCCGGTCGACGGCCGCCGCCAACCCGGCCCGCACTGTGGACCGGCGCCATTCGGCCAGCGGCTCGTGGTGGTAAGGGCCGGGGCGGGCCGGGTCGGTGGGTGGGCGCCGGACCGGCCCCTCGGCCGCCGGCAGGCGGTCCACCGCGGGGGCGGCCACCAGCTCGGCCAGGTCCCGTCCCTCGACGTAGCGGCGGCGCACGAAGCTCTCGTTGGCGGTGTTCTCCAGGAGGCGGCGCACCAGGTAGGCCATGCCCGGCACCAGCTCGCCCACCGGGGCGTACACCCGCAGGCGCAGGCCCATGCGGCGGACGGCCGCATGGACCGGCTCGGCCATCCCGTACAGGAGCTGGACCTCGTACCCGCTGTCGGGGATCCCCTTCGACCGGGCGTACTCCACGGCGTAGGCCAGCGAGCGCAGGTTGTGGGTGCCGAATGCGGCCCGGACCTCGCCGTGGTGGTCGTGGAGCAGGCGGGCACAGCGCTCGTAGTTGGCGTCGGTCTCGGCCTTGCCGGCGTACACCGGAACGGGCCAGCCCTCGGCCTGGGCCGTCACCGTCTCGGTGTCCCAGTACGCCCCCTTGACCAGCCGCACGGTGACCGGCTTCTCCCGCTGGGACGACCAGGCGACGAGGTCGGCGAGGTCGTCGCGCGAGTCCCGCAGGTAGGCCTGGACGACGGCCCCCGCCTCCATCGAGGCGAACTCGTCCTCGGAGAGCAGCTCGCGAAAGAGCTGGAGCGTGAGGTCCTTCACGTCGTAGTGCTCGGCGTCGAAGTGGACGAACGCGCCCTCGTCGCGGGCCAGCCGCAGCACGGGCCGCAGGCGGGCCTTGGCCTGGGCCAACCCGTCCTCGCGGGTCAGCGGCGAGTAACGGGAGGCCAGCGCCGTGGGCTTGACGCTGACGTTGACCCGGGGAAGGGGCCCGAGGTCGTCGCGTTCGAGGTGATCGTCGGGCGCCCAGTGCCGCGAGCTGTCGACGAGGGTGCGCAGCAGCTCCATCACCCGTTGGGCGTAGCGGTCGGCCTCGGCCCCAGTCACGGTCTTCTCGCCCAGCAGGTCGACGGTCGAGGCTGCCCCCACCCGCCACAGGCGGTGAAGGTTGGGCACGGCCGACGCCGGGCTGCGGCCCACGATGAACTGCTCGGCCACCCGGGTGATGTTGCGCCGGGCCAGACCGGCGGCCGCCGCCTTGCCGAAGGGCACGTGGTCGGCCACCCCCAGGCCCAGGTCGAGCATGCGGGGCAGGTCGGCCCCGGCGAAGTACTCGTCGAGGTGGCGCATGACGTCCTCGTCGTCCACCGTGGAGGGGAACACGTCGACGAAGCGGAAGAGCTGGGTCTTGAACGACGGGTGGGACATGGCCCACTCCAGCATGCGCTCGCTCCACCACGAGGACTGCACGACCGCCGACCGCTCACCGTGGCCCGAGCCCATGTCGGCCAGGCGGCGGGCCAGGGCAGTGACGCTCGCGTCCAGCGGCGTGCTCATGGCTGCGAACGTTATTGCCTGAAGGCCGGCGGCCCAGGCCGTCCACCCTGTCTGCGCTCACAAGTCACCCAGGGGGCACACAGGGTTGTCACAGCCACCGGTGCGATCATGGAGGGGTGCAAGAGCCCAAGACGCGCATCCTGGTCGTCGACGACGAACCCAACATCACCGACCTGGTGAGCACGGCCCTGCGCTACGAGGGCTTCGACGTCGAGGTCGCGGCCGACGGGCGCTCGGCCCTGACCGCCGGCCAGACGTTCCGGCCCGAGCTCATGGTGCTCGACGTGATGCTGCCCGACCTCGACGGGTTCACCGTCGTGCGTCGCCTGCGGTCGGACAACGTCCCCGTGTCGGTCGTGTTCCTCACGGCCCGCGACGCCACTGAGGACAAGGTCCAGGGCCTCACGCTGGGCGGGGACGACTACGTGACCAAGCCGTTCAGCATCGAGGAGCTTGTGGCCCGGGTCAGAGCGGTCCTGCGCCGGGCGCGGGGGGGCTCGTCGGCCGACACCGGCCGGCTCACGTTCGCCGACCTCGAGCTCGACGAGGACACCCGGGAGGTGTGGCGGGGGCGCGACCCCGTCCAGCTCACGGCCACCGAGTTCAAGCTGCTGCGTTACCTGATGCTCAACCCCCGACGGGTGCTGACCAAGTCCCAGATCCTCGACCACGTCTGGCAGTACGACTTCGACGGCGACGCCAACGTCGTCGAGACCTACATCAGCTACCTGCGCAAGAAGATCGACCGCACCGAACCCCGCCTCATCCACACCGTGCGGGGCGTCGGCTACAGCCTCCGCCTTCCTTCGAGCCACGTCGCGGCGGCCGACGTCAGGAGCTGATGACGCTCCGCACCCGCCTGCTGGCGGGGCTGCTGGGGCTGGTGGCCATCGGGCTGGTGACGGCCAACGTCGTCACCTACCGGGCACTCAAGGTGTTCCTCTACGACCGGCTCGACCAGCAACTGGCCGACGCCGTCACGCCCCTGGCCGACGAGCTCCAGATCGGCCGGCGGGGGGCTCGCCCCGGGCCCGACGGGGTCATCGGGATCGCCGGGGAGACGATCCCCACGGGCACGTGGGCCGCGGCCGTGAGCCCCGAGGGGACCGTAACTGCGGCCCTGTGCGTGGGGTGCGCCAACCCTGAGGCCGGCCCCCGTCCCGCGTTCTCGCGGGCCCACCTGTCCGAGCGAGGGCCGGTGAGCGTCGACGGGGCCAGCGGCTCGGTCCGGTTCCGGATGCTCGTACAGCCGTCGGCCGCCGGGGGCCTCGTCCTGGTCGCCATCCCCCTGCGGGAGGTCGAGCAGACCCTGGGCCGGCTGGTGGCCATCGAGGCGGCGGCCACGTTGGCCGTCCTCGCGGCCGTGGGGCTGACGGCCCGCTTCCTCGTCCGCCAGGGCCTCCGCCCCCTGGAGGACATCGGCCACACGGCCGGGGCCATCGCCGCCGGCGACCTGTCGCGCCGTGTCGAACCGGCCGACGAGAGGACCGAGATCGGGCGCCTGGGCGCGGCCCTCAACACCATGCTGGGCCGCATCGAGGCGTCCTTCGACGCCCAGCAGGAGTCCGAGCAGCGCCTCCGGCGGTTCATCGCCGACGCGTCCCACGAGCTGCGGACACCGCTCACCTCCATCCGGGGCTACGCCGAGCTGTTCCGCCGGGGGGCGGCCGAACGCCCCGAGGACCTGGCCAAGGCCATGCGCCGGATCGAGCAGGAGGCCGGGCGCATGGGCGTGCTCGTCGAGGACATGCTGCTGCTGGCCCGCCTCGACCAAGGCCGGCCCCTCGAACGCACGGCCGTCGACCTCTCCAGGGTGGCGGCCGACGCTGTGGACGACGCCCGGGCCGTCGACCCCGACCGGACCATCACCTTGGAGGCCGACGGCCCGGCCGTCGTCACCGGCGACGACCCGCGGCTCCGCCAAGTGCTGGCCAACCTGCTGTCCAACGCCCGCCAGCACACGCCCGCGGGCTCGCCGGTCACCGTCCGGGTGGCGGCCGGCCCTGAGCGGGCGGTCGTCGAGGTGGCCGACCGGGGCCCGGGCCTGACCCCCGAACAGGCGGCCCGGGTGTTCGAGCGCTTCTACCGGGCCGACGGTGCCCGGGCCCGTTCCCAGGGTGGGACGGGCTTGGGCCTGGCCATCGTCTCGGCCATAACCGAGGCCCACGGAGGCCAGGTGTCGCTCGACACGGCCCCGGGCGAGGGGGCCCGCTTCCGGGTGGAGCTCCCGCTGGCCCGCCCCACGAAGAACGAGGTCAGCGACGGTACCGAGGCCACCCCTGGAGGGCCCGCGCCTGACCACCCTCTGGGCCCGACCCCACAGGAAAGACCGTCCGCGCCCGCCCTTCTCACAGACGGCTCACAGCCGGGCCCGGTTGACTGAGGGGCATGGCCGCACCCTCGTCCCGCCTCCGGGCCGGCATCGTCGTCGTCGTGCTCGCTTCCTTGGCCGCCATCGCGGCCACCTACTTCCTGTTCTTCCGGGGGGACTCCCCCCCGCCACTACAGCTCTCCACGCCCGAGCCCACTACCGGTGCGACCTCCGGTGCCAGCCCCACCACAGCCGCCGCCCAGGCGGCCGGGGCCCCTGAGGGCGGAGTCACCGGCCGTTGGTCCGTCGGCCAGGGCTCCACGGTCGGCTACCGGGTCCGCGAGAAGCTGGCCCGGCTCCCGGCCCAGAACGACGCCGTCGGGCGCACGACGGCCGTCACCGGGGCCATAGAGGTCGGCCAGCGCGGAAGCGACCTCGTCGTCGCCGCCGGTTCACGGTTCGAGGCCGACGTGACCCAGTTGACCAGCGACGAGCCCCAGCGGGACAACCGCATCCGTACCCAGGGGCTGCAGAGCAACCAGTTCCCCACGGCCACCTTCGTGGCCACCGCACCAGTGACCCTACCGGCGGCAGCCGCCGAAGGGGCCTCGCCCGTGAAGGCCGAGGCCACTGGTGACCTGACCATTCACGGCGTGACCAAGCGGGTCACTATTCCCCTCGACGCCCAGCTCACCGGAGCGAGGATCGAAGTGGTCGGCTCGCTTCGTTTCCCGTTCTCCGACTTCGGGATGTCGCCCCCCAACATCGCCGGCTTCGTGACGGTCGACGAAGAGGCCACCTTGGAGTTCCAGCTCTTCTTCGACAAGCAGTAGGAGCGGCCATCCCCGGGGCCCCGGCCCGGCCGTGCGCCGGGGGCGCAGCCCCCGAGACAACTAGCCTCTAGGGCGTGGCGGCCGAGGCAGAACAAGGGGCGCCGACCACGAGGGACGGGAGCCCGGTGACCGACGACGAGGTCGGGCGCGCCACCGTCGACGCGCTCCACCGGCTCGAAGGGCTATACCGGGAGAGCTTCCGGGCCCTGGCCCAGGAGCTGCAGGCCGTCCGGCGCCAGCTCGACGAACCGGCGTCGACCGGGCTGAGGGCCGAGGTGCGAGCGTCGTCGCGCGAGCTCGACGAGCACCTGCGCACGGTCATATCCGAGGAGGCCCGCACGCTGCGTGAGGAGCTGGGCGACCTACGGGCCCGGCTCACCGACCGCCGGGCTCAGGACACGGCCGACGTGCGGGCCGCCCTCGGGGAACGGGGTGAGCACCTCCAGGCCGTTCTGGCCGAGGAGGCCGCCCAGATCCGGGCCGAGCTCCAGGGCCTGCGCGCCCAGGTCAAAGAACAGCAGGTAGCCGACCAGCAGCTCCTGCGAGCCGAGCTACGGGCCGCCCTGCGGGAGTGGAACGAGCACCTGCGCACGAGGATCGGCGAAGAGGCCACTGAGCTACGGGGGGAGCTGCTACGCACCCGGAGCCAGCTGGGCGAGAACCAGGCTCAGGAGAGGTCCGACCTGCGGGTGGCCCTGGCCGAACAGATCGAGGCACTGAAGGTCACGGTGGCCGACCAGGTCCAGCGCACCAGGGCCGAGCTCGAGGCCCTACGCGAGCAGCTCGCCGACCGGGAGGCGGTCGATGCCGCGGCCGAGGCCGGCCGTCGCCAGGTGCACGCCGCGGTCGTCGCCGAGGCCGAGCAGGCTCGGCTCGGGCTACTGGCGGCTGTCACCCAGTTGCAGGAGCTGCGCGACGCTGACCGCGCCGCCATCCAACGGGCGCTGGACCAGGGGAGCCAGTCGGTCGAGTCGGCCGTGAACGAGCAGTTCGAACGCCTCCGGGGCGAGGTCCGGGCCTCGATGGCCGACTCCGGCGACCAGTTCCGGCGCTCGCTGCGGGAGCACACCGACAGGTCGTCCGGCGACCAGAACCGCCTCTCCGACCGGCTCATCGCCCTCCAGGGCGAGGCCCGCGACGACCTGCTGGTCGCCCTGGCCGACGCCATGGCGGCCTTGGAATCCCGATCGGTCGACCAGCTCTCGGCCGTGCGCTCCGAACTGTCCGCTCGCTCGACGGAACAGGCCGAGACCCAGAGTGAGGCCCTGGCCCGGGTGGCCACCGAGGTCGCGGCGCTCGCCGCGGAAGCCCGCGAACAGCGCCTGGCGGTGGTCGCCCAGGCCGACCTCCTGAGAGCTGAGATGGAGACGGTATGGGCCCGGCTCCACGACGAGCACGCCGAGGACCGGTCCTCGCTACGGGCCGCTCTCGCCGAGAGCTTGGCTTCTATGACCCGCAACGGTGAGCGGCGGGACGAGCGGACGAAGGCCCTGATCGAGAGCGTCCAGACCGAACTGGTGGCCCTCCGGTCGCTTCCCGAGCGGACCGAAGTCGAGCTGCGCGCCCACATGGACCTGCTGACCGACGCCTTCCAGTCACAAGCCGAGTCGTTCCGGGCCGCCCTCACCCAGCAGCCGGCCCGCACCGCCGACCTCGTGGTCGGGATCCTGCGGAGCGAGATGGCCGTGCTGGCCGACCGCATCGCCGGCGAGAGCAAGTCGGCCGCCGCCGAGCTCGTGAAGTTGGTACGAGAGGGGCAGGCGGCGCTCGTCGAGGACCGGGAGCAGGTCCGGGACGGCCAGGCCAAGCTGATGGACACCGTGGTCTCGGCTCGGCGCGAGATCACCGGTCAGCGCTCGGAGGACACCGCCCGCCTGGAGGGAACCCTCCGCGAGCTCCGCGAACACCTCGGCGACCGGCAGGCCGAGGACGCCGAGGCCCTCTTGGCGGCCATCGCGGGCAACGAAGAGCGGCTCCACGAACTTCTGTCGGCGTCTCGTACGGAGACGCGAGCCGGGCTGGAACAGGCAGCCCGCGCCCGGTCGGCCGCAGCGGACGAGAGGCAGGCGCAACTGGCCTACCTGGAAGCTGCGCTCCAGACCTTCAACCAGGCCCTGGAGATCAACCGCCAAGAGGTCCACGCCCTCGTCCACTGGAGCCACGACGCGACAGCCGCGTCGGTGGGTGCCGTGGCCGCCGACCTGGCAGCGCGGCTCGATGCTCTGGTGGTCGGCGTCGCGGCCGCCAAGGAACCGGCAGGGCCCGCTCCGCAGGACGGTCCCAGCCCCCCCGCACCGGTCGAGGACGACGAGCCCGAGGCGCGGGCACCGGCGAAGAGGGCGGCACCGTCCAAACCCACGGCCAAGAAGTCGGGGCCGTCCAAGGGCCGGGAAGCGGGCGCCTCGACCCGGGCGGCCGCACCCCCCAACCCGGTTAGGGTGGCGGGCGCGGCCCGGGCCGGGGCCGCCCGCCGGGCGGGACCCACCAAAACATTCGAAACCCCCTCCCGCCGCCAGCGCTAGTCCACCCGCAGCCGGCTGGTCAGCTCCTCACGGCGTGTTTCGAACTCGTCGGTGCTGACCGTGCCGGCGTCGTAGGACTGGTGGAGGGCGGCCAGCGCGGCGAGGAGGTGGCCTTCGTCGTAGTCCTTCTGGGGCTCCTCGTCGACCACCTCGGGGTCGACCTCGTCGCCGCGGGTGGCCCGGCGCTCACGCTTGTCGGCCGCCTTGGCCTTCTTGTCCCGTTCGCGCTGCAGCTTGCCGAAGGTGGCTCGTCTCTTTCCCATCTTCCCCTCCTCAGGACGCGGTCGGAACGGCCGGCACGAGACCGGTCAGGTTGGCCAACCGCGGGTCGTTCGAGAACACCTCGATGATCGGGTCGGCCAGCCGGAGGTGGCGCTTGAGGCGCTCGACCTCCAGGACCTGGTCCCAGAGCACGAAGGTGGCGACTATTCCCCCCTTGCCGGCCCGGGCCGTGCGGCCCGACCGGTGGACATAAGCCTTGTAGTCCTCGGGTGGATCGAAATGGATCACGACGTCGATCTCGTCGACGTGGATGCCCCGGGCAGCCACGTCGGTGGCCACCAGCACCTGGAGCTTGCCGTCTGAGAACTCCTTGAGCGCACGCTCGCGAGCACTCTGGCGCAGGTCGCCGTGGATAGCGGCCGTGCGCACGCCCTCGCGCACGAGCTGGCGGGCCAGGCGGTCGGCGCCCCGCTTGGTGCGCACGAACACCAGGGTCCGTTCGGCCGACCGGGCGATGGCGGCGGCCACGAGGACACGGTCGAGGTGATGGACGGCCAGGAAGCGGTGGGTCATCTCCACCTCGGCCTGGGGCTCGGGCGCCACCTCGTGGCGGACCGGGTCGTTGAGGTAGCTGCGCACCAGCCGGCCCACCTGGCCGTCGAGGGTCGCCGAGAACAGCATGTACTGGGGGCGGCGGTCACGGAAGCGGCGGAGCAGGTGCTCGACCTGGGGCAGAAAGCCCATGTCGGCCATGCGGTCGGCCTCGTCGATGACGGCGATCTCCACCTCGTCGAGCTTGACGAAGCCTTGGCGGTCGAGGTCGATCAGGCGGCCGGGAGTGGCCACGATGATGTCCACGCCCCGGCGGGCGGCCGTCTTCTGGGGCTCCATGGAAACCCCGCCGTAGACCGGGACGACCCGCAGGCCGACCGCCTTGGCCAGCGGGCGCAACACGGCGTTGACCTGCACGGCCAGCTCACGGGTAGGTACGAGCACCAGCCCCCGGGGCTTGTCGGAGGCGCCCGGCTTGAGCCGCTGGGCCAGCGGGAGCGAGAAGGCGAGCGTCTTGCCCGAACCGGTCCGGGCCTGGCCGCAAACGTCGCGCCCGGCCAGCGAGTCGAGCAGGGTCATCGCCTGGATAGGGAACGGCTCGGCGATGCCCTGGCGCTCCAAGGCGGAGACGAGCTGTGGCGCAACGCCGAGCTCTGCAAAAGGGTTCACTCTGGCAACTCCTCGAACTTCGGGTGGCCTGCCTCGGCAAACTCCGCGACTAACGAGGATGAGCTAGAGGTGGGCCGCGAGCCGGATCGTCCGGTCTCGACCCTCCCAGCATAGGCGAACCGGCGGCCCTGTGGAAAAACTGGGAAGGACACCCCCCCCCGGCCGTCCACGAGCGGGCCCGCCGGCCCGTCAGCGGTGCTCGGGGTTGGGGAAGTCGAAACGACAGCCGGCGTCCCATTTCGACCGCTGGTTGCCGTGGGCCGGCAGCCCTCCCGCGTCCTTCAGCATCCGGGCGAGGTGCAACAGGTTCCAGGTCATGAAGGTCGTGTTGCGGTTGGTGAAGTCGTTCTCGGGGCCCCCCGAGCCTGGGTCGAGGTAGGACGGCCCGGGCCCGGCCTCGCCGATCCAGCCGGCGTCGGCCTGGGGCGCGATCGTGTAACCGAGGTGCTGGAGCGAGTACAGGATGTTCATGGCGCAGTGCTTGACCCCGTCCTCGTTCCCTGTCACGAGGCAACCACCCACCCGGCCGTAGTAGGCGTACTGGCCGGCGTCGTTGAGCTGGCTGGAGTTGCCGTAGAGCCGCTCGATGACCCGGGTGCAGACCGACGACTTCTCGCCCAGCCAGATGGGGGTGCACAACACCAGGATGTCGGCGCCCATCACCTGCTCGAAGATCGCCGGCCACTCGTCGCTGGCCCACCCGTGCTCGCTCATGTCGGGCCAGACCCCCGTGGCGATGTCGCGGTCGACAGCTCGGATGACCTCCACGGTCACGCCCTGGCGGCGCATGATCTCGATCGAGATGTCGGCCAGGCCTTGGGTGTTGGAAACCTCCGGTGACCGCTTGAGCGTGCAGTTGACGAACAGCGCCCGCAGGTCGCTGAAATCCCACGTGCTCTGCTGGCAGAGCTCCTCCTGCTGGGGTGTGAGCACCATGGCCTCCTCCCTCCCTTAGCCACCGGACCTCCCGGCGGAGATCAGACTAGGAAGCGAAAGGCGGGCGAGTCGGCCTCCAGGCGTTCTATGTGCAGGGGGCTGGCCTCCATGCGCTCGAGCAGGGAGGCCAAGTCCGTGCTGTCGGCCAGCTCGATGCCGACGAGGGCCGGGCCCGTCTCGCGGTTGTTCTTCTTCACGTACTCGAACAGCGTGATGTCGTCGCGGGGCCCGAGCACGTTGTCGAGAAAGCCCCTCAGAGCGCCGGGCTCCTGGGGGAAGTCGACCAGGAAGTAGTGCTTGAGGCCTTCGTGCACCAGCGAGCGCTCGACGATCTCGCCGTAGCGGCTGATGTCGTTGTTACCACCCGAGATCACGCACACCACCGTCGAACCCGGGGTCACCTCCAGCGCCCCGCCCAAGGCGGCCACCGACAGGGCACCGGCAGGCTCGGCAATGATCCCGTCGAGCTGGTAGAGGTCGAGCATCGTCGTGCATACGCGGCCCTCGGGCACAGCCACGACCCCGCCCACCACGGCCGTGCCGAGCGACGCGACGACCTCGTAGGTGATAGCTCCGACGCGCCGCACGGCCGCCCCGTCCACGAACGTGTCGATCGACGCCAGTGCCACCGGGCCACCGCTCTCCAGGGCGGCCTTCATACTCGCGGCCCCGTGGGGCTCGACCCCGATCACCCGCGCCGGCGGGGAGCAGTCGGCGGCCACGGCCGCCACCCCGGCCAGCAGGCCGCCACCACCGACGGGCACCACGAACAGGTCGGGGGGGCGCCCGAGTTGCTCGATGACCTCGAGCCCGACCGTGCCCTGGCCGGCGATCACATGGGGGTCGTCGAAGGGGGGCACGAGGACTGTCCCGTCCCGCCCAGCCATGTCCGCAGCCGCCTCGTGGGCCTCGTCGTAGGTGTGTCCCTCGAGCACGACAGTGACCTCCGGCCCCCCGAGGGCGGCGATCCGCTCGCGTTTTTGGCGGGGCGTAGGCCGGGGAAGGACGACCCGGCAAGCGACCCCGAGGCGCCGGCAGGTGTAGGCAACGCCTTGGGCGTGGTTGCCGGCGCTGGCACACACCACCCCACGGGCCCGCTCCTCGGTGCTCAAGGAGGCGATGAAGTTGTACGCCCCCCGCAGCTTGTAGGACCGCACGACCTGGAGGTCCTCCCGCTTGAACCAGATCTCCGCCCCCGTACGGGCCGAGAGGCGCTCGTTGCGCTCCAGGGGGGTGCGGACGACGACGCCCGCGAGGAGCTCGGCGGCCGCGGCCACGTCCTTGGCGGTGACGGGCGTCATCGGGAGGTTGGCAGTCCACACATGGCGCTCACCGTAGGCGCTGGCACCGGCATGGATCGACCAACTTTCGGGGATCAGCGGAGATGGAAGGGACGGCGGCGAGGGGCCCCGGGCAGGGCACACGCCAGCTCCCCCCTCTCGGCTCGGCGCACGAGCCACAGGCCCCGAGCCGTCCCCGCCAGCCAGACGGCCGCGATGACGGTGCCGGCCAGTACCGGCCGGTCGAGGAGCGCCGCCCCTACGGCCGTCC
Organism: Actinomycetota bacterium; assembly: GCA_040754375.1. Taxonomy (NCBI): domain Bacteria; kingdom Bacillati; phylum Actinomycetota; species Actinomycetota bacterium. The sequence continues at coordinate 2,136 of JBFMCT010000045.1, read as the reverse complement.
CGCCGGCCACCGCCCCGAGCAGCCCGAGGGTCAGCGGGAGGTGGCACGGGCAGGCCAGGAAGGAGAGGGCGATCCACCACCGGCCCCGACGTTCCAGGGCGGCCGGCGCCGGGCCCTCGGTTGTCGCACGTGATGTGGCGGTCAAGTCGGGCTCCTCCCCCGGCAGCTCGCCGGTCCCTCGACTGGCCGAACCTGCACGCCCGACCGGCTATTCCCGGCCATCCGGGCAGCTACAGCTCGACGGCCTCCTCGTCGGCGAAGGCGGCGGCCGCGCCCAGGAACCGGTAGGCCCACTCCTGGGCCAAGGGACGCGTCTCGCAGAAGACGATGGGCACGTTGGGGTAGCGGACCTGGGCGGCCGCCAGCATCTCGGCCACCATCGACGGCGAGACGTGTTCGAGCCGGAAGACGTCGGCCCACCGGTCCTCGACCACCACCGCGGCCCGGGCCACGGTGGCCAGTTCGGACAGCCGGACGAGCAGGCTGCCGTCGACCACGTTGGAGGCCAGTTCGCCCAGTTTCTTGCGCTCGACCACGCCCGCCAGGGCACCGTCCACCTCGACGCCGTAGTCACCGACGGCCAGGGCGCGCCGGGCCACGGTCGCCTGCTGGCGCTCGAACTTCCACGGGTAGCGCTCCCGGGTGTCGACGAGCACCTCCAGGGCACCGCCCGCGCTGCGGCGCGTCGGCAGGCGCATTCCCGGCCGGGTCTTGCGGGCCGTCTTGGCCGTCTGCCAGAAGATCCCCTCCCGCCCGCCTTTGAGGGTCGTGACCACGAACTGCGAGCGGTTCTCCCGGTGGCGGTCGAGGACCAGGTCGATGGCCACGCCCCGGCGCACACACGCCCGCACCGCTGTCTCCTCGACGACCTGGGCGTCGTCGGGCCACTCTCCCCGGTGGCAGTAGACCTTCGCGGTCCGCGGCCACATGTCCTTGGCCTTGAGGACGAGCGGCTGACTGCCCAGGGGCACCCACAGCAGGTAAGGCAGGGTCGACGCGTCGTCTGGGTTCAGGGCCACCCGGAACACCGGCACAGACATCGGCACGAACGATACGCGCCAGCCGGCCCTCAGACCCGCAACTGGTGCGCGAAGCGCACCGGTCCCGGCGCGTTCGCCACACAGGTTCGGGCTGGGAGCGGTCCTGCCCCGGATTTGCGCGGGCGGAGCGTGGGTAGCTCCCGAACATGGGTGAAAAAGCACGAATCGACGAATCCAAGGACGAGCTCGGCGAGGTGGTGGCGGAGACTGTGATGCGGGCGGTGGAGAACCTGGTCGGCGGCTGGGACCTGGCCCGGGTGGCCGGCGATGCCAACGAGGTTGAGGTCGAGGTGGCCATACCCTTCCGGGTGAAGGTCCATGTGCGGCCGCCCGATGCCGGCCAACGCCTCCCCCCGGGGACGGTCTGCTGTGTGTGCACGCGCGACTCGGGTGGGACCGTGCGCTGCTGGGGTTCGGACACCGCCTGCTGTTAGGGCATCGCTCAGGCCGCTCCCGACCTGGCATCGAGCAGGGCCAGCAGCTTCGTCGTGGTGTTCCAGTTGCGGATGGTGACGTTCTGGTAGGGGGGTAGTCCGGCGAAGCGGCTCAGGCGGCTCTGGGCGGCCCGCTCGCTCAGCCGCCGGAAGTAGACCGCGCCCGGCCCGGCGAAGGCGTCGTCCACCCCGTCCTTGAGAGAGATGGCCCCGAGGGCTTCGCCCACCGTCAACGGCGCTCGCACGAACAGAACGTCGTACTTGTAGGTCGAGGGGTCGGCGCCGAACCCCGGCGGCGCCTCCTCGACGACCCGACGGAGCTCGTGGTGGCCGAGGACGACGGCCCGGGCCGCATAGGAGAACTGCCGGGTGAGCACGGACTCGATGCGCTCGGCCAAGGCGGCCGCCGGCCCGGCCGCCGAGAAGAGCACGTTGCCGCTCTGGATGTAGGTCGCCACCGCCTCGAACCCGTCGTCGGCGAGGCACTGGCGCAGGTCCGCCATGCGGATCACGTTGCTGCCCCCGACGTTGATGCCGAGGATGCCCCGCTGGCCGTAGAACTTGGTGACGGCCTCCACTGGTGATACTACGCCGCAGGTGTGACAGGAACGGTGGAATCGACGCTCTTTGAGGTGGCGGCCTTGATGGCCGCGGCGAGCTGT
>JBFMCT010000044.1 GCA_040754375.1 Actinomycetota bacterium | reverse complement strand
GGCCAAGAGCGCCTCCGGGGCCGGGCCGGCGGGCAAGTCCGGCGGGCCGGGGGCGGCGCGCGCGACTAAGTCGCCCCCCGCCCGAGGCGGGCCGCCGGCTGCCGACGGGCCGGGCGAGGGCTAGCGGCTGCGGCGCCGGCTCGATGTCGAGCTGGTCCGGCGGGGTCTGGTGGCGAGCCGCGAACGGGCCCAGGCGGTGATCGCCGCCGGCCAGGTCAGGGTGGCCGGGGCCCCGGCCGGCAAACCCGCCCGCCTCGTCGCGGCCTCAGAACCCGTGGAGGTGATCGGCCCGCCCGCCCGGTTCGTGAGCCGGGGGGGTGAGAAGCTCGACGCCGCCCTCGACCGCTTCGGGATCGGGGTGGCCGGTCGTTCTGCGGTCGACGCCGGCGCGTCCACCGGCGGGTTCACCGATTGCCTCCTGCAGCGGGGGGCAGCTCACGTGACCGCCGTCGACGTCGGCCGGGGCCAGCTCGACCCCCGGCTGCGGTCCGACCCCCGGGTCACCGTACGGGAGCGCACGAACGTCCGCAGCCTCGGCGGCGGTCATTTCGACCTCGTGGTCGCCGACCTGTCCTTCGTGTCCCTGCGCTCGGTGGCGGCCGACCTCATGGCGCTGGTCCACCCCGGCGGCGACCTGGTGGTGCTGGTCAAGCCCCAGTTCGAAGCGGGCCGGGCCGAGGCCTCGCGGGGCAAGGGGGTGATCCGCGACCCCGAGGTCTGGTCGCGAGCCATCGAGGGAGTGAATGGCGCTTTCGAGACCGCCGGGGCGGCGATGATAGGGGCCATGGTCTCGCCCCTCCGAGGCGCCCGGGGCAACGTCGAGTTCCTGGCCCACTTTCGCCCAGGGCCCTCGGCCGCGCCCCCCGATAACGCCGCCGATATGGTCGCGGCGGCGGTGGCCGACGCGGTCGCGGCAGGGACGTGACCACGTGACGACCGTCCTGCTGGTGGTCAACGGGGGCCGCCCCGCGGCCGCCGACCTGGCCCGCCGGGCCACCACGTGGTTGGAGGAGCGGGGCCACACCGTCCAGGTCCCGAAAGAGGACGCCGAGGCGACCGGCCTGCAGCGGCTGGCAGCCGGGCCGGGCCTGGGCGAGGGCGCCGATTTGGCGGTCGCCTTGGGGGGCGACGGCACGATCCTGCGGGCCGTGCACCTGGCCGCGCCCCACCTCGTCCCCGTCCTGGGTGCCAACCTGGGCCGGCTGGCCTACCTGTCGGCCGTCGAACCCGAGATGCTCACCGCCGCGCTGGCCCGCTTCCTGGTCGGCGACCACGGCGTGGAGGAACGGACCATGGTCCGGGCCACGAGCCTGGCCCTGCCCGAAGGTTCCCGCAGCCACCTGGGGCTCAACGAGGTGGTCATCGAGAAGGCCACCCCGGGCCACACCGTCCACCTGGCCGTTTCCATCGGCGGGCGCTTCTTCGCCAGCCAGGTGGCCGATGCCCTGATCGTGGCCACGCCTACCGGCTCGACCGCCTACTCCTTCTCGGCGGGAGGACCGATCGTCTCCCCTCACCACCAGGCTCTCTTGCTCACCCCCGTGGCCCCGCACACACCGTTCACCCACAGCCTCGTGTTGCACCCCGACGAGGCCGTGCGGGTAGAGGTGCTGGACCAGCGGGGAGCAGTGCTGACCGTCGACGGCCGCGAGGTGGGCCGGTTGGGGCCCGGCGAGGCCGTCACCTGCGAAGTCGCCCCTGTGCGGGCGCGGTTGGTGACTCTCGGGGAGCGGGACTTCTACGGCGTGCTCAAGGCCAAGTTCGGGCTGGCCGATCGCTGATGCTCGTCGAGCTCCACGTCCGTGACCTCGGCGTCATCGCCGACCTGACCCTGGTCTTCGGCGCCGGCATGACTGCGGTCACGGGCGAGACCGGAGCGGGCAAGACGCTGGTCGTCGAGGCCATAGAGCTCCTCCTGGGTGAACGGGCCGACCCCGTGCTGGTCAGGGCCGGTTGCGACGAGGCCCGGGTCGAGGGCCGGTTCGCCATAGGCGACCGGGAGGTGGTCGTGGCCCGGGCCGTCCCACGCTCAGGCCGGTCGCGGGCCTACGTGGACGGACGGTTGGCCTCGGTACCCGAGCTGGCCGAGCTCGGGTCGGAACTGGTCGAGCTGCACGGCCAGCACGCGCACCAGTCCCTGCTCGGCGCCCGTGCCCAGCGAGAGGCTCTCGACCGCTTCGCGTCCGTTGACCTCGGTCCGCTGGAAGCCGCCCGGGCGTCGGCTGCCGAGACGGCCGCCGCCCTGCTCGCTATAGGCGGGGACGAGCGGGCCCGGGCGCGAGAGATCGACCTGCTGGGGTTCCAGTTGCGCGAGCTGGAGGCGGCCGCCGTGGACGGCGCCGACGAGGACGAGCGCCTCGAGGCCGAAGAGGAGCTACTGGCTGACGCCGCCGCCCACCGCGAGGCGGCCGTGGCGGCTTACGAGGCCATCGCCGGCGACGGCGGGGCGGCCGACGGGCTCGGCCAGGCGGTGGCCGCTCTGGCCGGGCGCCGGCCCTTCGCCGAGCTGTCCGAGCGCACCCGCACGTTGGCCGCGGAGGCCGCCGAGGTCGCTTCCGACCTCCGTCACGCCTCCGAGGCGGTGGTGGTCGACCCCGGCCGCCTCGACGAGGTACGCGCCCGCCGCCGCCTTCTGGCCGACCTGCGGCGGAAGTACGGCGAGACGTTGGCCGACGTGCTCGAGTTCACGGTCCAGGCCCGCACGAGACTGGATGAGCTGGAGCGCCACGGTGAGCGGGCCAGGGCACTGGCTCTGGAGTTGGAGGCGGCCGAGGGTCGCGTATCAGCGGAGGCCGCGGCCGTGGCGGCCGCCCGGCGCAAAGCTGCCCCCGAGTTGGCGGCCGCCGTCGAGGAGCGGTTGCAGTCGCTGGCCATGGCCGGGGCCCGGTTCACCGTCGAGGCTCGGGGGCCGGGCCCGGCCGACGACGTCACGTTCTGCCTGGGGGCCAACCGGGGGAGCCCGCCCCTGCCCCTGGCCAAGGTGGCCTCCGGTGGAGAACTGGCCCGGACCATGCTTGCTCTCCAGCTGGTCCTGGGGCCGGCCTCCGCCGCTCCCGCCGGCCATCCCGGCACCCTCGTGTTCGACGAGGTCGACGCCGGTATCGGCGGGCAGGCGGCCGTGGCCGTGGGGGCCGCCCTGGCCGCGTTGGCCGAGCCCGGGCGCCAGGTCCTGGTCGTGACCCACCTTCCCCAGGTGGCCGCCTTCGCCGACCACCAGGTGGCCGTCTCCAAGGACGGGGGCGAGGAGGCCACGGTGGCCGGCGCCCGGGTCCTCGGGACCGACGAGCGAGTGGTGGAGTTGTCGCGGATGCTCTCGGGCCAGCCCGGCAGCGAGACGGCGCGCGACCACGCCCAAGAGCTGCTCGAAGCGGCGTCCCGCCGGAAGGCGGCCGCCCGCTGATGGCCACCCCCGCCCCCCAGGGCAACGGCAACGGGAACGGCGGCCGGGCCTGGGGCACGTTGAGGAGGGCGCGCCCCGCGGCCGTGGGCCCGCCCGAGAACGAAGGCCAGTGGGTGGAGGCTCCCGCTCGGGTCGACGCTCGGACCAAGCGGCTCATCACCCGGCTGCTACCGGGCGAGGTTGCCGTGATCGACCACCTCGACCTCGACCGCCTGGCCGCCGAGGGCCTGATCAAGGCGCGCGCCGCGGCTGTGGTCAACGCCTCGCGGTCGATATCGGGCCGCTACCCCAACATGGGGCCCCTCCTGCTGGCGGCCGCCGGCATCCCTCTGGTCGACGACGTCGGCCCGGAGGTCATGACCGCCGTGGAGGAGGGGGCCGTCGTCAGGGTGGAGGACGAGCGCATCGTCGTCGGGGGCCATGTGGTGGCCAAGGGGACGTGCCACACCATCGAGTCGCTGGAGGAGCAGATCGAGCAGGCCAAGCTGGCGGTGGGGGCCGAGCTCGAACGGTTCGCCGAGAACACCCTCGAGTACCTCCGCCGCGAGCGGCACCTGCTCACCGACTCCCCGGCCCTGCCCAAGCTGGCGGTCGACCTGACGGGCCGCCACGTGCTGGTCGTCGTACGGGGTGGGCTGGGCTGGGAGGAGGACCTGGCCGCCCTCCGGCCCTACATCCGAGAGATCCGGCCGGTGCTCATCGGCGTCGACGGCGGGGCCGACGCCCTCATCGACGCCGGCTACCGGCCCGACGTGATCATCGGCGACTTCGACTCGGTGCGCGACGAGACGCTGCTGGCCGTCACCCGGGCTCGGGCGGCCCGCCAGGGGGCCCAGCTGGTGGTGCACGCCTACTCGGGCGGGTCCGCCCCCGGCGCGGCCCGTCTCGACGCCCTCGGGCTGCCCTACAGCGTGTTCGAGGCGGCCGGCACGAGCGAGGACATCGCCATGCTGCTGGCCTACGAGAAGCGGGCCGAGCTCATCGTGGCCGTGGGCACCCACGCCTCTATGGTCGAGTTCCTCGACAAGGGCCGGGCGGGGATGGCCTCCACGTTCCTGGTGCGCCTCAAGGTCGGGCCCATCCTCGTCGATGCCAAGGGGGTCAACCGCCTCTACCAGGCACGCGTCCGCAAGTCCGACCTCGCCTTCCTGGTGGGCGCCGCCTTGCTGGCCATGCTCGTCATGGCCATCGTGGCCCAGCCCATCCACGTGTTCCTCGAAGCGCTGTGGTTCTACGTCAACGACACGTGGCGGTCCCTCTTCCGGTGACCCCCGGCCCATGATCAACCTCCGCTACCACATCGTCTCTCTGGCGGCCGTGTTCCTGGCCCTGGCCCTCGGCATCCTCGTGGGGTCCACCGTGATCGACAGGGCCATAGTCGACGAGCTGCGAGAGCGCGTCGACTCGGTGAGCCGCCGGGCCGACCGTACCGACGGGGAGAACCGCGAGCTGCGCGGCCAGCTCGACCTCATGGAGGGCTTCGCCACCGAGGCGCGCGACCAGCTCGTCCTCGGGCGCCTGGAGGGCGTCCCGGTGCTGGTGGTCACCGTGCAGGGCGTCGACCGGGCCCCGGTGGACGGGGCCCGTGAGGCCCTATCGGTCGCCGGGGCCGTCCCCGCGGGATCGCTCCTGCTCACCAACCGGTTCCGCCTCGAGAGCGAGACCGATGTGCGCCTGCTGGCCACGGCCCTGGGGTCGGCGCCCACCCTGGGGGCCGACGTTCTGCGCCGCCAGGCCCTGGGCCGGATGGCCTCCACCTTGGACGGGACCAACCCAGAGCCGGCTCTGCTACCGGCCCTGGCGGCCGCCGGCTTCGTGGGCTACGAGCCCCCCGGGGGGACGACCACGACCCAGCCGACGTTGGGCCTCGGGTCGTTCCCGGTGCCCGGCCTGAGGGTCCTGCTCGTGTCGGGCGCGGGGGCCGAGGCCCCCGACGACCGAGTGGCCTTGCCGTTCGCCCAGGCACTGGTCACGTCGGGCACGGCCGCGGGCAACGAACGGGCAGCGCTGGTGGCGGCCGAGGCCGGGCACGACGCGGGCGATGGGCGTGCGCTGTTCGTGGGGCTGGTGCGGTCGGGCTCCGATCTGGCCAACCGGGTGTCCACGGTGGACAACCTGGAGTCGCCCATCGGGCAAGCGGCGGCCGTGCTCGCCCTCGGAGACCTGGACGTGCCCCGCACCGGCAGCTACGGCGTGGGGCCGGGCGCCCAGCGCCTGCTGCCCTCCCTGGAGCCATGACCGCGGGCCTCAGCCCGGCGGGTGTCGGCCCGCCGGGGGGGCTGCTCGCTTCCACGGCGGCCGTCACGGCCGGCAACCTGGCCTCCCGGGTCACCGGGTTCGTGCGGGTACTGGTCGTGGGCCTTGTCCTCGGGACGACGTTCGTGGGCAACACGTACCAGAGCGCCAACCTCGTCTCCAACATCCTCTTCGAGCTGACGGCCGCCGGGTTGATGTCGACGGTCCTGGTACCGCCCCTGGTCCGCCTCCTCAGCCGTGGTGACCGGGAACAGGCGCTGTCGCTGGCCGGGTCGGTCCTGGGCCTGGCCCTCGTCGTGCTGGGCGTGCTCACGGCCGCCGCCCTGCTGGCCCGGCCGTGGCTCATGCGGGCGCTGACGGTCGCCGTGGAAGACCCCGAGGTCCGGCGCCAGGAGATGGCCCTCGGGTCGTTCCTGCTCGTGTTCTTCCTCCCCCAGGTGCTGCTCTACGCCGTCGGGGCGGTCACGACCGGGTTGCTGCACGGACAGCGCCGGTTCGCGGCCGCGGCCTTCGCCCCCGTGGCCAACAACGTCACGGTGATCGCCACAATGGCCGCGTTCTGGGCTGTGGGCGGTGGCGGCCGGCCCGGCCTCGACCTCTCGGGCCCTGAGCGATGGGTGCTGGGAGCGGGCACGACGCTGGGCGTCCTGGTCATGACGGCCGTCCCGGTGGTGGCGGCCCGCAGGGCGGGCCTGGCCCTTCGGCCCCGCTGGGACCTGCGCCAGGCTGGCCTGGGCCGCCTGGGCCGGGACGGGCTGTGGGCGGCCGCCACCCTGGGCCTCACCCAGGTCCTGGTCGTGACGACCCTGGTGCTGGCCAACCGCATCGAAGGCGGGGTGGTGGCCTATCACATCGCCTTCCAGCTCTTCCTCCTCCCGTTCGCCCTCCTGGCCCACCCGGTCGTCACCGCCCTGTTCCCGCGCCTGGCCTCGGCCGCCCAGTCGGGCGACGCCTCGAAGTTCGGGGACCAGCTCCGGGGCGGAGCGGCCGCCCTGGCCTTCCTGGTGCTACCCGCGTCGGCCGTGGCCGCCGCCTTGGCCGAGCCCGCCCTGGGCCTCCTGCGCCTGGGCAACCTCGATGCCGCGGGCGTCGAGATGGCCGGTCGCCTGGTGGCGGCCTATGCCGTGGGGCTCATGGGTTACGCCGGCTTCCAGCTTCTCCTGCGGGCCTGTTACGCCACCGGGGACATGCGGGCCCCGGCCGTGGCCGCCGCGGCCATCGCCGTGGGCGGGTCCGCGACGATGGTGCTGTGGTTCACAGTTGCGACAGGGGACGGGCGGCTGGCGGCCGTGGGCTACGGCCATTCGGCTGCCTACCTCGGGGGTGCGCTTGCCCTGGCCGCCGTGCTCCATCGCCGCCTGGCCGCCAGCGGCCCGGTGGCCCCGTTGCTCTGGGCCATGGCCCGCAGCGCGGCATGTGCCGGGGTAGCCGGGGTTGTCGCCTTCATGACGTCGCGGGCCTGGCCCGCAGGGGAGGGCGCCACCGCCGGTGGGGTGGCGTCGTTGGTGCTGGCCGGCCTCTTGGCCACCGGGGCCTACGCCGGTGCCCAGCGAGCCCTCGGGGCGCCCGAGATGGCGTGGTTGCGGGGCCGCCGGAGTGGGCCGTGACCACCTACCGAGACGCTCCTCCCCGGCGCCCAGCCCGTAATGGGAGCTGGTCCGCAAGGCCGGACCTTGGCCGCCGCCGCCCCGGCCGTCGCCTCGGCTGTCGGCCCGGTTGTCGTCCAGGTCCGGGGCTGGCGACGCTGTCGGGCCTGAGGGCTGGGCCCGCCGCCACCGGGCCGTACGCCCGCCCGCCCGCGCTAGCGGTGGCGACGGACTCGCCGGGGGGCCAGGGCCCAGCGACCGAGGCGGCCAGGCCGGGGGCAGGGGGCCGGGGGTGAGCGAGACGGGTACCGGCGACACAGGGGGCGGCCGGGTCGTGGCCATCGTGGCCGCCAAGGACGCGTCGTCCACCGTGGCCGCGACCGTGGCCGCCCTCGGGGCCATCCCCGCGGTGGACGAGGTGGTCGTAGTCGACGACGGCTCGTCGGACTCCACGACGGCCGAAGCCCGGCGGGCGGGGGCGTGGGCGCTGCGACTGCCGGCCAACCGGGGGAAAGGCGGCGCGGTGGCCGCGGGCGTGGCCCTCGCCCCTAGTGCCGGCACCTACCTGCTGGTCGACTCCGATGTCGGGGCCACGGCCGCGGCGGTGGACGCCCTTCTGGAGCCCGTCCTCTCCGGGCGGGCCGACATGGCCGTGGGCGTCCTGCCGGCGGCCGGCCGCCGGGGCGGCTTCGGGGCCGTACGCCGCCTGTCGGCCCTGGGGGCTCGGGTGGCGACCGGCCAGAAGGTGCGGGCCCCCCTGTCGGGCCAGCGGGCCGTACGCGGTGACTTGCTGCGGTCGCTCGAGCTGGCCCCCCGGTTCGGGCTGGAGACGGGCCTCAACATCGACGCCCGGAAGGCGGGGGCGCGGGTGGTCGATGTCCCTGTCGACATGGAGCACCGCCACACCGGGCGCAGCCTGGCGGGCTTCGCCCACCGGGGCCGCCAGGGAGGGGACGTCCTGCGCGCCCTGTGGCCCCGGGTGGCCGGGCCCCGGACGAGAGTGGCGGTGGTCCTGCTGACCCTCGTCGGCGCGCTGGGGGCAGCCCTGTGGTCGGGGGGGCGGTGGGAGGCTCCCAGCGTGGCTCTCGGCCAGCGGCCCGAGCGGGTGCTGATCGTGAGCATGCCGGGCCTGCGGTGGGACGAGGTCGGCACCGGCCGGTTGCCCAACCTCGACCGCCTGCTCGACGGCGGGGCCGTGGGGGCCATGACCGTGCGGACGCTGTCGCGCCAACCCTCGCCCGTCGAGGCCTATGCCACCCTCGGCGCCGGCGCGCGGGTGGCCGCCGGCCCGCTGGCCGAGGACGCCTCCGGCGCCGGGGGCCCGGTGACCGTGAAGCATGCGGCCTCGGTGCGCCGGGACGCCGGTCGTTACGTGGCCTCGCGGCCCGGGGCGTTGGGCGACGCCCTCCACGCCGCCGGGTTCCGCACCGCCGTCGTCGGCAGCGCCGACTTGCCGGCCAACCTCGTCGGGCTCGACAACCTCGTGCCCACCAGCCGGCCGGCGGCCGTCGCCCTCATGGACAGCGCCGGTCGGGTCGACTTCGGCTCGGTGGACGGCGGCGACCTGCTGCTCGGTGACCGGCGGGCGCCGTTCAGCCAGCGGGCCGACCCCGTGCGCATGCTTCAGCGCACGGCCCAGGCCCTCCAGACGGCCGACGTCGTGCTGGTCGACCCCGGGGACCTCGACCGGGCCGCCGGTCTCAGTGGCCTGGCCCCCGCCCCGTTCGCAGCGCGCTATCGCGAGAGGGCGCTCGAGCTGACCGACGAGCTCCTGGGCCAGTTGGTCGAGGCTGCCCCCACGGGCACGCTCGTCATGGTGGTCTCGGCCGTCCCGCCTGGCGACCAGTGGCGGCTGGCGCCCCTGGTGATGAACGGCCCGGGTGTGCCCCGGGGGCTCCTGCACTCGCCCTCGACGCGCCGCCTCGGCCTCGTGACGCTCACCGACCTGGCGCCCACGGTCCTGGCCGCCCTCGGGGTCGACGTGCCGTCAGCCATGGTCGGCCAGGCCCTGCGTTATCACCCCGGTGAACCGGGCACCTCCCGCCTGGCCACGTTCGACCGCGACATCGCCTTTCGCGAGGACGTCTACCTCGACGTGACCTTGGCCTTCATCGCCTTCCAAGCGGTGTTCTACGCCCTGGTGGTGTGGGCGCTGTCCCGGTCCCGGCGCCACCCCCTCACCCCTCACCTGCGCTACCCGGCGCTGGCCATCGCCGCCTTCCCGTTAGGCACGCTTCTCTTCCGGGCCTCCACCCCCCATACCTCGGGCCTGGGGCCGGCCCGGGTGTGGCTCCTGCCACTGCTGATCGCGGCGGTCGTGGTCCTCGCCTCCCGGGCCCGGCGGTCACCCCTGGCCCCCCTGGGCTGGATATTCGGGGCGACGGTGGCTGTCCTGGTGGTCGACGTGGCCACCGGTGGACGCCTCCAAGTGGGCAGCCTCCTCGGTTACTCCCCCCAGAGCGCGGGCCGCTTCTACGGGCTGGGCAACAGCGCCTTCGCCGTCCTGGCCGCCTGTGCCCTGCTGGCGGCCGCCGTCCACCTCCACCACGCCCCCCGGCGGCGGGACGCCCTGTTCTCGGTGGGCGCCTTCTTCGTGCTCGTCACGGTGGTCGACGGCGCTCCCGGCCTGGGCGACGACGTGGGCGGGATCCTCACCCTGGTCCCGGTCCTCGGCCTCACGATGCTGGCCTTCGCGGGCCGGCGTCTCACCTGGAAGGCGGTGGCTGGGTGGGCGGCAGCCGCCGTGGCCGTCCTGGCCCTGGTGACCACGGCCGACCTGCTCCGGGCGCCCGAGGCCCGCAGCCACCTGGGGCGCCTGGCCGCGAATACGTGGCGCGACGGCGGGGGTGAACTGGTGACCACCGTGGCCCGTAAGTGGGAGATGAACTTCCGGCTGCTGCGGGCCACGCCCTGGGCTTGGGCCGTGCCCGTGACCACCGGCTTCCTGGCCTACCTGCTCGTGTTCCGCCGTCGGTGGCACGACCTCCTGCCGCCCCGCTCGGCCCTGCGGGCGGGCGTGCTCGGGGCCCTGGCCGCGGGAGTGTGGGGGTTCCTGGTCAACGACTCCGGTGTCGTGGTCACCGCTCTGGTGCTGGTCGCGGTCGGGCCCTTCCTGGCCCTGCTGGCGCTCGCGCCGCCGCCCCGTCCCGAGCGCCCGGTCCTGCTGGAGCCCACGGCCGACGCTCCCCACACGGCCGCCTCCGCCGGCCCGGGGGGGCGGCCGTGAGCGCCGAGGTGGCGCTGGCCACGCTCGTCGGTTTCGTGGCTGGGAGGCTGACGTGGCTGGCGGCCCGGCCCTGGTTCACCCAACCGGCCCTGACCCGGCCCAACTACCGAAACCGGATGGTCCCCACGGCCGCCGGCCTCGCCCTCCCCCTCGCCTTGCTGTTGGTCGAGGCGGGCCGGGCCGTGGCGGCCGCCATGGGCATCGGCGACGACCCCGGGATCGACGGCGCCCGGGCCGTGACCGTTCTTGTCGTGTGCGGGTTCTGCCTGCTGGGGACCATCGACGACATCGCCGGGACGGGGGAGTACCGGGGCTTTCGGGGCCACGTGCTAGCGCTGGCCTCGGGCCACGTCACCACGGGGCTGTTCAAGCTGCTGGGGGGAGCGGCCGTGGCCCTGGTGGCCGTGGGCGCGGTCTCGGGCCGCTCGGTCGGCCGGCTGCTGGCCGACGCTGCCGTGGTGGCCCTGGCCGCCAACCTGGGCAACCTCTTCGACCGCGCCCCGGGCCGGGCCGGCAAGGCGGGCATGGCCTCGTTCGTGGCCCTGGCGGTGGCCACCGGTGGCCCCCCCCAGTTGGCGGCCGTAGCTGTGGTGGTCGGGGCGGGCGCCGCCCTGCTGGCCGACGACCTGCGCGAGCGGCTCATGCTGGGCGACGCCGGGGCCAACCCCCTGGGGGCGGCCGTCGGGCTAGGGGTGGTCCTGGCCACGGCCCCGCCCACCCGCAACGGCATGCTCGTGGCCCTCGTGGTGCTCAACCTGGTGGGCGAGGTCGTGTCGTTCAGCCGGGTGATCGCCGCCGTCCCCCCCCTGCGGGCCCTCGACGAGCTCGGCCGCCGCCACCGGGCCACCCCCCGCCCCCGCTGAGCGCCCGGGACTGGTTGGGAACTACTACTAACGGGCGATCATGCGGGCCAGGTTGGACGGGGGGCTCTCGCCCGAGGCGTTGACGGCCGTGACGTGGTACCAGACGATGACCCGGCTCGGGGCCGTGCTGTCCAGGTAAGTCGTCGTGCCCGGGCCCACCTCGGCCAGCAGCGACAGGGCCGATGGGCTGGTGCCCCGGTAGACGCGGTAGGCGGTCAGCGGCGATGTCCCAGACGACAGCGGCGGGGACCAGAAGACCGACAGGCCGGGCGCGGCCGCCGGGGGCTGGGTGGCGTAGGCGCTGCGGGGGGCCGAGGGCACACCTGTCCCCGGGGGGGCCGTCGTCGATGTGGTGGTCGAGGTCGTGCTGGTCGTGGGCGGGGGCGTGGTGGTCGAGGTCGTGCTGGTCGGTGTCGTCGTGGTCGTGGTGGACGTCGTCGTGGTGGACGTCGTCGAAGTGGAGGACGAAGTGGTGGTCGAGGTGGTCGGGCTGGAGCCGCCGCCGATCAGAAAGCGGCTGTTGGCCACGTTCCAGTGGTTCGCCAGGTAGCTGCCCGGGGGCGGGTTGGTCGAGTAGTAGTCGTCGTTGTTGCAGTCCAGGCGGTTCTCCAGCGCGAAGTTGGAGCACACCACCGTGGCCACGCCCGTGCCGTCGCTGTAGCAGAGCCGGTCGTAGTTGTCGGTGCAGTGGAAGCCGGGCGTGGCGTTGGGGGCCGTGGGCTGCACACCGCCCAGCGTGTGGACGAGCTCGTGGGCCTCGACCATCTCGTTGAGCCCCCAGCAGCCCTTGTCGACGCGGGCCACAGCCCCGGGCACCCCGGGGTGGCCGTTGCTGGCGTTGCCCTGGCCGGGCGAGTCGTCGATGTAGATCTGGCCGATCCCGCAGTAGACGTTGGCGTCGACCCACACCAGGTACTTGCGGTCGGTCCGGTTGTAGCCCCGCAGGCGCATCTCCCGCAGCATCAGGTCGAAGGTGTCGTCACCGCGAGACGACAGGATCAGGTTGTCGACCAGGGGTACGCAGTTGGCGTCGTGCACGAAGCGCACCTGGCGGCTGCCGCCCGTCTGGGCCGCGCTGGCGTCGAACACGTCGTTGACCCGGGCGGCCCACTGGCGCATGGACGCCAGCCAGGTCGAGTACCCGTCGGGCCGGTCGAGCGCCCTTGCGTACACGAGCTGGACCCGGAACCCGTCGCTCCCGTTCCCCGCGCAGGGCACCTCGGTGGCCAGGGCCGAGGCCGGCGCCGGTTGGAGGTCGGGGCGGTCGGACCGCACGTCGATCCCCTCAGGGGCGGGGTCGGGACCATGGGTGCACTCCGGCGGCCCACCGAACGAGCTCTCGAGGCGGAAGTTGCCCCGGCAGGGATCACCGGCCCCAGCCGGTCGCAGGCCGTCGTAGACGACTCCCCGGCGGGCGTCCTCCCGCAGGGCCTCGTGTACGGCCCGGCCGCCGGGCCCGGCTTGGCCGGAGGCGGGGACCGCCGACATGGCCCCGCCCCCGGCGATGAACAGGACGGGCAGCAGTAGAGCCAGTAGGCGACGCACCAGAACAAACCCCCAGGAGAAGATCGTCCGCCAGAGCCAGAGAAACTAGCGCCTGGTGGCCTATGCCGGAGTCTCCGGGCGACCCCTTAACCGTGGAGCCTCTAGTTGGCTCGGGGGCTGGGCTCCCGCAGCACGGCCGCAGGGCGGCCGGCGAGCAGGCGGTCGAGCCGGCCGCGAGCGGCCCGGGCCGAGGTGGCCACGGTTCGGTCGGGATGGGCAGCCAACTGGTCGAGCACGGGCCCGGGTTCCTCCATGCGAAGGAGCAACACGACCGGGGAGGCCTGCTCGGGGGGGGCGGCGGCCGTCACCTCCAGCATCCGGTCCAGGGCGCGCAGGAGCGTGGCCGTGCCCTCGTCGCCCAAGGCGTCGCGGTGGTCGAGGAGGAGCTCGAGCAGGAGGCTGAGGGTCACGAAAGGCGACGTCTCGGCCAGTGCGTCCAGCAGGGCGAGGCGGGCCGGGCCTGAGGGCGCGGTCAGGGAGAGGTGGCACAGCTCGGCGGCCAGGCCGTGCTGCTGGGCATCGTCGACCGCGCCGCCAGCCAACAGTGACATCAGGGCGGACGCGGCCACCAGGACGGCTTGTTCGTGACCGCCGGCCACGGCCGCCGCCGCCTGGCCCAGGAGGTCGGCCAGGACCGGCTCGGGGGTGACCTCGGCGGGCTCCTCGCTTCCGGCGGCACCCGGGGGAGTACCGGCCGCTTCGGCCGCCGCCAGGTCAGGAGCGGCCGCCGGGGGCGCCGACGGGAGGCGATTGAGGGCGTCGATGAACGCCCGCAGGCGCCCGTGGCGCATCCGGTCGAACGCCAGTACGAGCCGGGGCAGGGCCAGGTTGTCGTCGTCGGCCACCTCGGCCGGCAGCGGATCGGTCTTGGTGATCACGCCGCTGGCCACGATGTCCGAGAACTGGTGCCCGAGCCCCTCGACCTCGCCGTCGGTCGGCTCGGCCCGCATCCGGATGACGAGCTGGGGGCCCACGAAGCGCATGGAGTGGTAGTTGCGGTAGAAGCCGAGGATCTCGGCCGCCGCGTCCTCGACGTCCTCGGTCATGTGGAACAGATGGTCGTCGTCGGCGCTGACCATGGCCCGGGCGGCCAGCTCCTGGCGGATGAAGTGGTCGAAGGCCCGCCAGTACGTCCCGCCGGGGACATCGAGCAGCACGAGCGGGGCGGGCGCGGCCTTGCCCGTCTGGAGCAGGGTCAGCAGCTCGAAGGTCTCGTCCATGGTCCCGAAGCCACCGGGCAGCACCACGAAGCCGGCCGACTCCTTCATGAGCATGAGCTTGCGGGTGAAGAAGTACTTCATCGAGACGAGCTTGGGGTCGGCGGCGATGAACGGGTTGGCGTCTTCGAAGGGGAGGCGGATGTTCACGCCGATGGAGCGGTCGGGGCCCGCGCCCTCGGCCCCCGCGGCCATGATGCCCGGCCCTGCCCCGGTGACGACCATCCACCCCTGGCGGGCCAGGGTGGCAGCCAGGTCGCGGGCCTGGACGTAGAGGGGGTCTTCGGGCCGCGTTCGGGCCGAACCGAAGATAGTGATCTTGGGTACCTCCCGGAATGGGCGGAACACCCGGAACGCCTGGCGCATCTCCTTCAGGGCGGCGTTGGTGATCTTCAGGTTGAGGCGACCGGGGTCGTCGTCAGCCAGGCGCACGACGGTGACGAGCATCTCGAAGAGGAGATCTCGGTCCGCGGCACTGGCGCTCGAACGGTCGAGCAGCTCGATCAGCCGCCGGTCGAGCTCGGGGTCGCCGGTACGGCGGCGGGGCGGTCGGTCAGCCATGGGCGGGCAGCGTAGGCGGCTCGCATCGAGATGCGGCCCGGCCGGCCCGTCCAGGTGTGGCCCCGGGGCCGCCGGGGAAGGACACGTCCATGTCCTCGCTCAGCCTATTGGCCGCACCCCTGTGCCTCGCCTTGGTCGTGGGCCTGCTCTGGCTGGCGGCCGCAGCCGAGCAGCGCCTGCTCTCGCCGCGGGCTGTAATGGCCTACAGCATCCGCTCCCGCCGGTGCCGCCCCGAGCAGGCCGAAGCCATCGTGGCCCACAACGCCGAGCGGCTCCTCAAGGGCCGCTGAACAGGTATTACGGTCCCGGACGCCGTTGGTCGTCGGCGGCCGCCGAGAAGAAGCGCAGGAGCTCGACCGGGAGCGGGAAGATCAGCGTCGAGTTCCGGTCGGCGGCCACGTCGACCATCGTGGCCAGGGTGCGCAACTGCATGGCGGCCGGCCGCGCTTCGAGGATGGCGGCCGCTTCACCGAGCGACTCGGCCGCCTCGAACTCCCCCTTGGCGTGGATTACCTTGGCCCGCCGCTCCCGCTCGGCCTCGGCCTGGCGGGCCATGGCCCTGCGCATGGTCTCGGGGAGCTCGACATCCTTCACCTCGACGAGCGTCACCTTCACCCCCCACGGGTTGGTGAGGTCGTCGATGATCTGCTGGAGCTGCTGGTTGATCTCGTCCCGCTTGATGAGCAGGTCGTCGAGGTCGACCTGCCCGAGGATGCTGCGCAAGGTGGTCTGGGCCACCTGGGAGGTGGCGTACTGGTAGTTCTGGATGGCCACGACGGCGCGCACCGGGTCGACAACGTTGAAGTAGGTGACGGCGTTCACCCGCACGGTCACGTTGTCCTTGGTGATGACGTCCTGGGGAGGGATGTCGGTGGTCATGGTCTGCAGGTTGACCTTCACCATCTTGTCGATGATGGGGATGATGAAGAACAGGCCTGGGCCCTTGGCGCCGAGCACCCGGCCGAGCCGGAAGATCACCCCCCGCTCGTACTCGTTCACGATCCGCACGGCGGCCGCGATGATCAGCACCAAGGCGCCAACGGCCGCCCCGATGCCGTAGAGAAGCTGCTCACTCACGGTTGTCCTCCTTGGGTGAAGGGCCCTGCGGGCAGGGGGAGACGATCAGGTCGAGGCCCTCGACGGCCGCGACGGACACGGTGGAGCCGACATCGAGGTCGGCGTCGGGGCTGCGTAGGTTCCACCACGCACCGTCGACGAGCGCCTGGCCTTGGCGGCCGGCGGCCCGGCGTACGGTCACCCGGCGGCCGACCAGGGTGTGCTGGCCGGTCGTGGGCGCGGACCGCAGTGACCGCCCGGCCAGGCGCCCGGCAACGACCACGGCCCCTCCCACCGTGACAGCCACCGGCGCCAGCACGGCCAGGCTGACGCCCAGGCCAGGTGTGCCCCGGAACAGGAACACGGCGCTGAGCACGAGCGCCAGCGTTCCCCCGGCGGCGGCCACGCCTATCCCGGGCGCGAACAGTTCGGCGACGAACAGGGCGGCGGCCAGGAGGAGGAAGAGGAGCCCGACCACGTCCACCGGGAGTACCGACAGCGAGAACAGCCCGAGCAGCACGAACATCACCCCCAGCGACCCCCCGACGCCGACGCCCGGGCTCGACAGCTCGTAGATGAGCCCCAGCGTGCCCAGGGACATGAAGATGAACGCCAGGTTGGGGTCGGCCAGGGACTGCTGCACCCTCCGGAACAGGCTCATGTCGAACTCGTCGACGGTGGCCCCGGCGGAGCGCACGGTGGCTTGGCGGCCGTCCGCCCCCAGCCTCACGGTGCGACCGTGGGCCTGGGCCAGGGCATCGGACAGGGGGCCCGCCACGAAGTCCACGGCTCCGATCTCGGCCGCTTCGGCGGCGGCCGCCGACCGGCCGGTGCGCACGGTGTCCACCGCGAACTCGACGTTGCGGCCCCGTTGGCGGGCTATCGACTCGGCCAGGGCGGCGGCGTCGTTGACCACCTTGGCCTCCACGTCGCCCCCCTCGAGGTCGACGGGGGTGGCCGCCCCGATAGCCGTGCCCGGGGCCATGGCGGCTACGTGGGCCGCAAAGGTGATGATGGCCCCGGCCGAGGCCGCCCGTGCTCCCGACGGGGCGACGTGGACGATCACCGGGACCTCGGCCCCCAAGAAGGTGCGCACGATGGCTCTCATCGAGACATCGAGACCGCCCGGGGTGTCGAGGCGGACCACGAAGGCGTCGTAGCCCTCGCGCTCGGCTCGCCGGGCGCCCTCGGCCAGGTGGTCGGCCACCGGTGGAGTGATCGACGACGTGACGGTGGCCACCAGGGCCCGGGGCGCGGCGTCCTGGGCGGAGCCGTCACCGGCGAGCAGCAGGAGGGCCCCGACGACCACCGCGGCCGCGGCCACCGCGCGGCCCCCCCGGCGCCGACGGGAGGCTTCAGGCCACGCACCGCTCCTTCCCGCTCATCGTTGCGAACTGCTTACGGTTGGCTGCCAGTCCTCGCGCGCCGGACGGGGGAGGCCATCGAGACCATCCCCCGCCCGGTGCGGCCGCCGTCGGGCCGGCTGCCGTCAGGTGGCCTCGGCACCCACCTCGCCGGTGCGGATGCGCATGAGGCGGTCGACGTCGGTGAGCCAGACCTTGCCGTCGCCGATCTTGCCGGTGTGGGCCGAGGTGCGTATCACCTCCATGACCTTGTCGGCGTCCTCCAAGGCGCACAGGACCTCCAACTTCAGCTTGGGCAAGAGGTCGACGGTGTACTCGGCGCCCCGATAGGTCTCGGTGTGGCCGCCCTGGCGGCCGAACCCCCTGACCTCGGTGACGGTGAGGCCCTGCACGCCCGCGCCCCGGAGGGCGTCCTTCACGGAGTCGAGCATGTGGGGCTTGATGACGGCGGTTACGAGCTTGACCATGCCGGCCTCCTATACCGTCGCGCCCGTGGACCGGGCCGACCCTACCGGGGTGGCGGCCCGGGAGGGGGTGACATCGGGGCCGTAGCCGGGAGCGCCGTGCTCCAAGACGTCGAGCCCGGCCAGCTCCTCCTCCTCGCTGACCCGCAGGCCCATGGTCGCCTTGAGGGCCAGGAAGAGCAGCCCGGTGGTGACGGCCACGAAGGAGGCCACGGCCAGCACCCCGATGACCTGGGAGACGAGCTGGCTGGCCCCGCCGCCGTAGAAGAGACCGGCTGACCAGAAGTCGGTGTCCTCGGTGGCGAACAGGCCGACGGCGAGCGTGCCGAAGGCCCCGCACACGCCGTGTACCGAGATGGCCCCGACCGGGTCGTCGACGCCCACCCGGTCGAACATCAGCACGGCGGCCACCACGATCATGCCGGCGGCCGTACCGATGGCGATGGCCCCCACCGGGCTGACGGCCGCCGCCCCGGCGGTGATGCCCACCAGACCAGCCAGCAGGCCGTTGGCTGCCATGGCGACGTCGGGCTTGCCGCTCTTGGCCCAGATGGTCAGCATGGCCGACACCGCACCGGCGGCCGCGGCCAGGGTGGTGGTTACGGCGATGGGGCCGATGGCCGAGTCGGCCGCCAGCTCCGAGCCGGCGTTGAAGCCGTACCAGCCCACCAGCAGGATGAACGTGCCCAGCACGGCGTAAGGGATGCTGTGGGCGGGGATGGCCCGAGGCTTGCCGTCGGGGCCGTACTTGCCCAGGCGGGGGCCCACGATGATGGCCCCCATCAGGGCGGCCACCCCGCCGGTCATGTGCACGATGGTCGAGCCCGCGAAGTCGTGGAACGGGGTCGAGAGCTGGGCCAGCCAGCCGCCGCCCCAGTTCCAGTGCACGACCACCGGGTAGATCACGGCCGAGATGACGATCGAGTAGACGAAGTAGCTCTTGAACTTGGTCCGCTCGGCCATGGCCCCGGACACGATCGTGACGGCCGTGGCCGCGAACGCCACCTGGAATATGAAGGTGACGGGCATGGTCAGCGTGCCGTACTGGAAGGCCCCGTCACCTAGGAAGAAGCCCTTCCAGCCGAAGAAGTCGTTGCCCTCGCCGAAGGCAATGGCATAACCGACGGCGAAGAAGGCGACCGCGCCGGCACAGAAGTCCATCAGGTTCTTCATCATGATGTTGGCCACGTTCTTGGCCCTTGTCAGGCCGGACTCGAGCAGCGCGAACCCGGCCTGCATGAAGATGACGAGCACGGCGCACAGCAGGACGAAGACGTTGTCGAGGTTGACCTGCACCTCGTCCGCGCTCAGCTCCACCGCCTCCTGCGCCCACGCCGGCGACGCCGAGAGCGCGGCGACGCCGGCAGCCAGCGCCACGCCTCCTAGCAGCTTATTTCTCGAGAACAACCCGGTCCTCCTCTTTGTCCTTGAGCCAGGAGGGACCTTCCTGACCCGACGGGCCTGAGGTCCTCCCAGATCACCTTGGGAGCAGAGTAAGGAGCGGCTGTGTCACAACCGTCACGCGGTCGTGAACGCAGTGTTTCGTTGCCGAAAGCGGCGGTCCGAGAGTCAGATTTCGTTCAGAAGGTGTTCAGACGGCGGTCGCACGGAGCCGGTCATAGAGGGTCGTGCGCTGCACGAGTGGGCGGCCCAGGGCGCCGGCGATGGCCGCGAACTCGGCCTCGCCCATGTGCTGGCCGTGGGCCGCACCGGCAGCCCGGGAGATGTTCTCGTCCATCAGGGTGCCGCCCAGGTCGTTGGCCCCGGCCTCCAGGGCCTGGCCGGAGCCGGCCGGCCCGGCCTTGACCCACGAAACCTGGACGTTGGGCACCAGGGGCCCGTAGGCGATGCGCCCGACGGCGTGCATGAGCAGCACCTCGCGGAAGGTGGGCCCGCGCCGGGCCCGGCCTTGGAGGTAGATGGGCGCGGCCATGTGGACGAAGGGAAGCGGCACGAACTCGGTGAACCCTCCGGTCTCGGCCTGCAGGGCCCGGGTGCGCACCAGGTGGCGGGCCCAGTGCACGGGCTGCTCGACCGAGCCGAACATGATCGTGATGTTCGAACGCAGGCCCACGCCGTGGGCCGTGCGGTGGGCGTCGAGCCACTCGTCGGTGGTGATCTTGTCGGGGCAGAGGACGGCCCGTACCTCGTCGTCGAGGACCTCGGCGGCCGTGCCTGGGAGGCTGCGCAACCCGGCGTCCATGAGCCGTCGCAGGTAGGAGGCCAGCGGTTCACCCAAGCGGCGGGCGCCTTCGGTCACCTCCAAGGCGGTGAACCCGTGGACGTGGACGGAGGGGGCCACCTCCTTGACGGCCCGGCAGATGTCGACGTAGTAGTCGCCGTCGAAGCTGGGGTGGATGCCCCCCTGCAGGCACACCTCGGTGGCCCCGGCCTCGACGCCCTCCACGACCCGGCGCTGGACCTCCTCGACGCCCAGCAGGTAGGGCGCTCCCCGGAGGTTGAGCGACAGCGGCCCCTTGGAGAAGGCGCAGAACCGGCACTTGAACGTGCACACGTTGGTGTAGTTGATGTTGCGGTTGGCCACCCACGTGACTTCGTCGCCCGCGATCGTGCGTCTCAGCTCGTCGGCCACGGCGGCCACGGCCCGCACCTCGGGGCCCCGGGCCGAGAACAGCGTCACCAGTTCGTCGACACCCGGCTGCTGGCCGGCCATCACCCCGTCGAGAACCTCGGCCACCGGCCCCCGGCCCTGGCCCCGGGCCGGCGCCGGCCGGCGGGCGGGCGCGTCCAGCAAGGGGGGCGGGGCCAGCTCGGCCCCCGCACACCAGGGGCCGTCGCGGCCCAGGCCCTCGGCGTCGGCCCTGTCGAGCACGGCGCCGACCAGGCCGGGGGCCACCCAGCGCCCGGCGTCGAGCACGTAGGGCGGGTGGACGGTGAGCCGGGGGGCGAGCGTGAAGCCCCGGGCCTCGGTCACCGCTCTCAGGCGGTCGAGGGCCGGCCATGGGCGCTCGGGGTTCACGTGGTCGGCGGTGACGGGCGACACCCCGCCCCAGTCGTCGATGCCGGCGTCGAGCAGGCGGCCGAAGTCGTCGCTGAGGTTGGGCGGTGCCTGCAGGCGCACGTCGTCGGGCAGCACCAGGCGGGCGGTGGCCACCGTCCACAGCAGCTCGTCGAGCGGGCACGGCCGCCATGGGGCCATGGCCGTGCCCGGCTTGGGCACGAAGTTCTGGACGATCACTTCCTGCACGTGGCCGTGGCGCCGGTGGCTGGCGGCGATGGCCTCGAGGGTGGCCACCCGGTCGGCCCGGGTCTCCCCGATCCCGACCAGCACCCCGGTGGTGAACGGCACGGCCAGCTCGCCGGCCGCCTCGAGGGTGGCCAGGCGCCGGGCCGGGGCCTTGTCGGGGGCGCCCCGGTGGCACTCCAGCTCGGCCAGGGACTCGATCATCATCCCCTGGGAAGGGGCGACCTGGCGCAGGCGGGCGAGCTGCTCACCGGCCAGCGCGCCGGCGTTGGCGTGGGGGAGCAGCCCCGTCTCGGCCACGACGCGGGCGCACATGGCGGCCAGGTAGTCGACGGTGGAGCTGTAGCCGTGGTCGTCGAGCCAGGCCCGGGCCGACGGGTAGCGGTCCTCGGGCTGCTCGCCCAGGGTGAACAGCACCTCGTGGCAGCCGGCCGCCGCCCCGGCCCGGGCGATGGCCAGCACCTCGTCGGGCCCGAGGTAAGGGGACGGGATGCGCGCCGGGGCGGTGGCGAACGTGCAGTACCCGCACCGGTCCCGGCACAGCCGGGTGAGGGGCACGAAGACCTTGGGCGAGTAGGTGACCCGGGTGCCCGTCAGCCGGTCACGGCGCGCTGCCGCCCTGGCCAGCAGCTCGGAGAGTCCACCCACCGCGGGGGAGCATAGGGCGGGCCGGGCGCCGCTCAGGGCGGTCCGGCGGGCAGAGCGGGCCCCGGGTGGGTTGTCAGGCCTCGCCGGAGGCTTCGTGGTCGACGAGCCACACCACCCGGTCGGCGCGCACGTGGGCCGCCGGGCAGCCGGGGTCGCCACGGCGGACGGCGGCGAACGCTTCGCGCTTCTCGGCCCCCGAGACGGTGACCAGGACGAGCCGGCCCCGGGCGATGCCCGAGTAGGTCAGCGTGAGGCGCTCCAGGGGGTTGAGGCCGTTGGGGTCGTGGTTGAGGGCCACGAGGCGGCCGGGGTCGGCCTCCAGCGCGGGTGAGCCGGGGAACAGCGAGGCCGTGTGCCCGTCGGCCCCCAGGCCCAGGTGCACGACGTCGAGGCGGCCCGCCTGGGCGATGCGCTGCTGGTAGGGGTCGGGCCCGTCGTCGCAGCGCATGGGGTAGACGGCGTTGGCCGCCCCCACGCGCTCGAGCAGGGCCTCCCGACCGAGCCGTTCGTTGGAGGCGGCGTCGTCGGGGGGTACGCAGCGCTCGTCGCCCCAGTAGAAGTCGACCTGCCACCAGTCGATCTGGTCACTGGCGTCGGCCGCCAGCCGTTCGTAGCAGCGCCGGGCCGTACCGCCCCCCGACAAAGCCAGCGAGAAGGTCTCGCCGGGGCGGGAGTGGAAGGCCTCGATAACCCGCTCGGCGAACTCCGCGGCCACGTCGTCGACGACCACCACCTCGCCGTTCATGCCAAGCCCCGCAGCTCGAGGGCACCGGCCAGGGCCTCGCAGTAGAGGTCGTCGCGGCCCATCGAAGTCAGAGCACCGGCCAGGGCCAGAGCCGGCCACCTCGATCGCATGCGCACAGCCTGGCTCACAGACGGCCCGCCGTCGATGGCCACCGAGGTCTCGATCAGGCGTTCGTGCCCGGGGCGGGCGACGCGGAACACGCCCGAGCGGTGGCGGTGCGTAGCCGACACGGTCACCGACACGTGGTCCGCGGGGGTGAGCGAGACCCGGGCGGGGCTGAGGGCGAGGCGGCGCAGGAGCCAGCCGGCCAGCAGGTGGCGGGGCCCGTAGTTGCCGGCCACCTCGATGTGGTCGACCTCGCGCAGGAAGGGCCGGTAGACCGGGCCCTCGAACAGCCCGGCCAGCAAGCTGCGCCACAGAGCCAGGCGTACCCACGACAGGTCGGCCACCGGCAGGCGGCGGGCCAGGGCCTGGACCCGGGGCAGGACGGCCTCGTTGGCCGCCCCGGCCCGGCCGTAGGAGCCTGCGCTGGCAGCCCCGGCCACGGCCCGGCTGTCGACCACGACGCGGTCGGCCACGCCCAGGAGGGGGTCGCCGGGAGCGGGCAGGGTGGCCGGAAGCCAGACCACCATGGGCAGGTCGGGGAGCGAGAAGGGCTCGACCACCGAGCCCAGGTGATGGCGCGAACGGCCCCGCACCCGCAGCACGATGTCCTCGAAGCACACGGCCCGCCCTTCGCGCTCCACGGCGTTCACCGAGGCGCGGGCGTCGATGGCTCCTCCACCGTCGCCGTCCCCATCGGGGCCGAGGACGACCACGATCGTGCGTGACGGGTGGCGCCCCCCCAGGTCATAGACAGTGTCGAGCACGGCGGTGGCGGCTGCGTCGTCGTCGACCACCGCCACCAGGGTGAGCACGCTGGTGCGTACCGCGGCACGCTGTTGGTGCAGCCGCAGGTCTGAGAGGGCGGCGTCGACCTGGGCCACGGTCACCCCGTCGCCCTCCCACGAGCCTATGGTGCTGATGCCGGGCTGGCGCCCGGGGGCGGTCACGGGCGCCGCCACTTGCGGCCGTCGCGAGCCAGGAGGTGGTCGGCCTCGGCCGGCCCCCAGCTGCCCGCCTCGTACCGGGCCAGGGCCACGTCGTGCTCCTCCCATGCCGTGAGCAGGGGGTCGCAGATACGCCACGCCTGGGCCACTTCGTCGCTACGGATGAAAAGGGTGGGGTCCCCGACCAGGGCATCGAGCAGCAACCGCTCGTAGGCCTCCGGGGCCTCCTCGAGGAAGGCGGCCCCGTAGAAGAAGTCCATGGAGACCGAGCGCACGCGGAAGGCCTGGCCTGGCACCTTGGCCCCGAAGCGCAGCGTTATGCCCTCGTCGGGCTGGATGCGCAGCACCAGGGCGGCCGGGCCCAGGCCGTGAGCCTGGTCGGCGGCGAAGGGCAGGTGGGGCACGGCCTTGAACTCCATGGCCACCTCGGTCACCCGTTTGGGCAGGCGCTTGCCCGTTCGGACGTAGAAAGGCACGCCCGCCCACCGCCAGTTGTCCACCGTCAGGCGCATGGCCACGTAGGTCTCCCGCAGGCTGTGGGGGTGGACGCCCTCCTCCTCGCGGTAGCCGGCCACCTCCTCGCCCTCCACCCAGCCCCGCCCGTACTGACCTCGGACGATCTCGGTGCGCACCTGGTCGACGGTGAGGGGCTGGACGGCCCGCAGGGCCTTGACCTTCTCGTCACGGATGGAATCGGGGTCGAACGTGGTCGGCGGCTCCATGAGGGTCAGGGCCAGCACCTGCATCACGTGGTTCTGCACTATGTCGCGCAGCGCCCCAGCCATCTCGTAGAAGCTGCCCCGGTGGCCCACCCCCAGCGACTCGGCCACCGTGATCTGCACGTGGTCGACGTAGCGCCGGTTCCAGACCGGCTCGAAGATGGCGTTCGCGAACCGCAGGGCCAGGACGTTCTGGACGGTCTCTTTCCCGAGGTAGTGGTCTATGCGGTACACCTGCGGTTCGTCGAACACCGAGTGCACGATGTCGTCGAGCTCGGCGGCCGAGGCCAGGTCCCGACCGAAGGGCTTCTCGATGACGACCCGCACGAAAGCCTCGTCGCGCCCGGGGCGGTTGAGCCCGGCTTCGCCCAGGTGGCCCACGACCAGCGGGAAGGTGCTCGGGGGCGTGGCCAGGTAGTACAGCCGGTTGCCGCCCGTGCCCCGCTCCCGGTCGAGCTCGTCGAGGACCTCGCCCAGCCGTTGGTAGGTTGCCGGGTCCGAGTAGTCCCCGGCCACGTAGCGGAAGCCGCCGGCGAACGCCTCCCACACGTGGCGAGCGTCCTCGCCCCCGCCCCCGCCCTTCTCCACGGCCTCGCGCATGCGGTCGCGGAAGTCGTCGTCGTCCATCTCGGTGCGGGCCACACCCACCACTGCGAAGGCCGCCGGCAGCAGGCGTCGCAGGGCGAGCTGCTCGATGGCGGGCATGAGCTTGCGGCTCGTAAGGTCGCCGGACGCCCCGAAGACCACCAGCACGGCCGGCGGCGCCATACGGTCGGCCGAGGGTTCGACCAGCGGGTTGTCGTTGGTCATCCTCTGGCGAGCTTAGGCGGCGGGAGCGCCACCCCGTCCCGGTCAGGGCGCGGCACGCTCCAGCAGCAGTATGGAGGCGGTGAAGCCGTGGACGAAGTTGCGGCCGCCCACCGGGCCGATCTCGCCCGCGCAGAACATGCCGGCCACGGGGGCACCGCCGAGAGCGTCGGCTACGACCGAGGCATCGTGGTCGGGTTGGCCGGGGCCGAACAGGCGGGTGCCCCGGCCGTTGCAGGTGAACAGCAGGGCGGCTTCGGCCCGGCGGCCGCCGACCATCTGGCGCAGGTCCTCGTCGGCCGCGGCCGCGTCGCGTACCTGGAACTGGGCGGTGGTTCCGACCTCGATGTGGTCGCCGACCTGGATGGCGCCCGACTCCTTGTCCCCGCCCATGACGGCCCGGACCAGGAAGTCGCCCCGTCCGAACTCGCTGCGGTGCTCGTCGATGACCCGGCCGAACTGAACCCCCCGGTAGAGCATCTGGCGGTCCGCCTCGTCCATGGCTTCGGCGATCTCGCCCAGCCGCTCCAGGGCCGGCCGCCCGCCCAGCTCGTAGACGACGTCGCCCTCGGCCCGGGTGACGACCAGCGGGTGGCCCACGGGCCGGCAACCCTGGGACACCACCGTCTCCACCCGCACCCCCGGCCCCAGCAGCACTCCCACGGCCCCTTCGCTGAAGGCCCCGTCGGCGGCACTGTCGCCGACCACGAAGCGGTTCTGGCCGGGCGTGGTGGTGGCCATGGCCATCCCCCCGGCCACGGGCAGGCCAGGGGCGTCCGCGTCCGCCCGATCGAGCAGCAGGTCGACCGGGAAGTGAAGGGGTCGGCGAGCACCACCATGGCCGACGTGCCGACGGCCAGCTCTGGCCAGCCCGTGATGGTCGGGCCGTCGGGCGTGCGGACCACTTCGAGGTGGAAGGGCGCAACCGGGCCGGTACGCCCGGCCCATAGGGCAACGCCCGGCCCGCCTTCCACCTCCCGGCGCCCGCCCAGGACGGACTCGGCCGCGCAGCCCACCAGGGCGCCGGGGGCGAGTAGGGCCCGAACGGTGGCGGCCACGGCCTCCAGCTCGGTGCGGTGCATGGGGGTGACGAACACCATGGCCAGGTCGGGAGGGCCGCCCTCGTCCCCGAGCTGCTCGACGACCGCACCCACCACCTCGGCCACGGCTTGGCCGGCATCGGGATGCTCCGACACGGCCGCCGCGAAGTCGGTCATCCAGGCGGGGGCAGGAGCGTGATGGGCACGACCACGTCGTGGCCGCCGGTGATGTGGCAGTGGGCCTCGATGGTGCCGTAGTCCTCGAAGGCGAGCTCGCCCTTGACGAGCTGGCGCCCGAACTTGCCGGGCTCGATCATGACCGGCTGCACGTTGCGGGCCACCTGCTTGCCGGCGGCGTCGAGGAACTCGACCTCCAGCGTGCCCGTGGCCTCGGCGCCGGGAGGGCAGCGCAGGAGCACGACCAGGTGAGGGGAGAGGGTCACGGGCGGCGGGCTGGGGGCGGCCAGGGAGAACATCACCCCGGTCAGGTCGATGCGCGTCGCCGGGCCGGGGACCTGGCGCTGGCCGATCCCCTCGACGAACAAGGCGGCGATGATGTCCATCCTTCGGACGCTAGTCCTCCGGCTCCCTAACATGTCCCGGCCGACCGGAACGAGAGGGGCCCGATGACCACTGCCGACGTTCACTACCTCCAGGAGCTGGCCCAGCAGCTCAGGGTGGACTCCGTGCGCATGAGCGGGAGGGCCAACTCGGGCCACCCCACGTCGTCGATGTCGGCGGCCGAGCTCATGGCGG
>JBFMCT010000043.1 GCA_040754375.1 Actinomycetota bacterium | reverse complement strand
GGGGCCGGGGACGGGCCGGCGGGCGGGGCCGGGGACGGGCCGGCGGGCGGGGCCGGGGACGGGCCGGCGGGGGGCGGCGGGGCAGTGGTGACGACGGCCCTCGACTGCCGGTACAGGGGCCAGAGCCACGAGA
Source organism: Actinomycetota bacterium (assembly GCA_040754375.1). Taxonomy (NCBI): domain Bacteria; kingdom Bacillati; phylum Actinomycetota; species Actinomycetota bacterium. The sequence continues at coordinate 26,812 of JBFMCT010000043.1, read as the reverse complement.
TCACGGTGGGCACGGTTGGCGATTTCGCCGAGGCGCACAGGCGCCGCAACGGCTACTCCCGCCCCGGGGCACCGGTCGAGGTGGTGGCCCTGAGGGCCAGCGCCCGGCTGGCTGCGCCCCACCCCGTCGGCGACCTCCCCCCGCCGCCACCGGGGCCCGAGGGCCGGCGCCGCCCCCTGGTCGGACCGGCGGTGGTGGCCGAGGCCGACTGCACGGTCTGGGTGCCCGAGGGCTGGCAGGCGGCGGTGGCGCCCGACGGGAGCTGGGTCCTCACCCGAATCAGGGACGCGGCCCGGTGAACCCAGCTGCGCTCCAGGTCCTGATCACGCGCCTGAGTGGCGTAGCCGAGGAGATGGGGGCAGTCCTGCGGCGGGCGTCGTTCAGCCCGAACATCAAAGAGCGCATGGACTGCTCGGCCGCCCTGTTCACCCCCGAGGGCGAGTTGCTGGTGCAGGCCGAGCACATTCCCGTCCACCTCGGCTCGATGCCGGCGTCGGTGCGAGCCGCCATCGACGCCTTCGGGGGCCGCCTGGGCCCGGGGGACCAGGTCGCCCTCAACGACCCGTTCGCGGGCGGGACCCACCTCAACGACCTGACGCTGGTAGCTCCCTGCTTCGTGGACGGCCGGCTGGTCGGGTGGGCGGCCAACCGGGCCCACCACGCCGACGTGGGCGGCATGGCCCCCGGGTCGATGCCGGCCGAGGCCGTCGAGGTCTACCAGGAGGGGCTGCGGGTGCCCCCCGTCCTGCTGTCGGCGGCCGCGGAGGACATCATCGTGGCCAACTCCCGGACGCCCGACGAGCGCCGGGGCGACCTCGACGCCCAGCGGGGCGCCAACGTCGTCGGCGTCGAACGGCTGGCCACCTTCGCCAGTGCGCCGCTCGACGAGGTCACGGCCTACGGCGAGCGCCGCATGCGGGCCGCCCTAGCCGCCATGCCCGACGGCCAGTGGACGTTCGAGGACGTCATCGACTCGTGCGGGCCGCGCCCCGACCAGCAGCAGCCGGCCCGGATCGTCGTCTCCCTTACCATCGACGGCGAGCACGCCACGTTCGATTTCACCGGCACCGACGACCAGCGGCCGGGGAACGTCAACGCCGTCCAGGCCGTCACTGCCAGCGCCGTCTCGTTCGCCCTGCGGTCGGCCACCGACCCGACCATCCCGGCCAACGGCGGGGCCATGCGCCCAGTACGCGTCGTCGCTCCCCCGGGTTCGCTCGTGGCCGCCCTTCCCCCAGCGGCTGTCGGCGCCGGCAACGTCGAGGTCAGCCAGCGGGTGGCCGACGTCTGCCTCGGCGCCCTCGCCCAGGCCGCCCCCACCCGGGTGGGCGCCGCCAGCCAAGGCACCATGAACAACACCCTCATCGGCGGCGCCGGCTGGGTCTACTACGAGACCGTTGCCGGCGGCCAAGGCGGCCGCCCCGGCCGAGGTGGTATGAACGGCGTCCAGACCGGCATGACCGACACAGATCAAGTTGACTACCGATCAGCCGAACCCCGCCCCGGTCAGTCGGGCATTCACACCGCGATGACTAACACGCGGAATACCCCCATCGAAGCGCTGGAGCGGGCATTCCCGCTCCGCGTCCTGCGCTACCGACTGCGGCGAGGGAGCGGCGGTGCGGGGTGGGCGCCAGGCGGTGAGGGGATCGAGCGCGACGTGCTGATGCTCGAGGACGTGACGGTGAGCCTGATCACCGAGCGCCGGGTGACTCAGCCCTGGGGCCTGGCCGGCGGAGGCCCCGGTGCCGTCGGTGAGAACTGGCTCCTGCCGGGGGGCGACGAGGCCCGAGCGGAGCGCCTCCCCGACAAGTGCACCCTTCGGCTCAAGGACGGCGATGTCCTCCGGATGCTGACTCCGGGCGGCGGCGGGTGGGGGCCCGCGAATAAGGACGGGTCTAGTTGAGGTGAGCCTGCCGCTCTGGGGTGGGTGGGGCCCTCGCTGTCAGAAATAGTACTAATCAGGTACTGTTCTTGCCGTGCGGGTAAGTACTGGGATTCGCTCATGGATGTCGCCGTCGACAACGGGGGCTACGTAACCCCTGCCCTGGTCGCTCCGCACGGCGTGCCCGCCGTCGAGCTGCGCAAGATGGTGTCACGCGGCACGCTGCACGCGGCCGCTCGTGGCGTGTATCGGATTCCCTCGTTGCCGTACGACCCGCTGGATGAGTTCATCCTGGCGCGCCTCTGGGCTGCAGGGCGCGGGGTCATATCGCATGACTCGGCGCTCTCGGTCCACGAGCTCTGCGACATCAACCCGACCAAGGTGCACTTGACGATCCCGTCCAGCTACCGGATCAGCCGCTCCGGCGGTGAGCGCTACGCACTCCACCGAGCAGACCTCGAACCCGAGCAGATCACAAGGATCGACGCCCTTACCTTGACCACGATCCGTCGCACGCTCACCGATTCCGTCGGGCCCGTGCCCGCGTACCGCATGCGCGCCGCCACCACGACCGCACGCGAACGCCGATCTGGAGGAGGCGGTAGGCCAAGGGGGGCTGGCCCTGCCGGTTGGCTGACCGCGGCGCATGAACGGCCCTCGACTGGGAGCGGGCTGGTATCGTCCTCCCTGTGGAAGCAACCGTGGACGACGTCGGCAGGATCGTCGTGCCGAAGGCCCTGCGCGACCGCCTGAGGCTGACGCCGGGGACCAAGGTCGACGTCAGCGAGTACGGCAACGGCCTGCACGTCGCCCCGGTCGGGCGGACGGCGAGGGTCGAGGAACGCGGCGGCCGCCTCGTCGCCGTGGCCGAGACGGTCATCACCGACGACGACGTGCTGGGCCTCGTCGACGCCGGCCGGCGTTGATCGACCTATTGGTCGACACCAGCGTGGCGGTGCCGCTCCTGCTCACGTCGCACCAGGCCCATGGCACGGTCAACGTGTCCATCGGTCACCGGTCGGTCGCGTTGGCCGGTCACGCGGCGAACGAGACGTACGCCGTGCTGACGCGCCTGCCCGGCGATGCGCGCCTCTCACCGGGGGACGCCGTCCGTCTGCTGGGTGCGCGGTTCGAGCCGCCCGTGATCTTGGACGCCGAGCCGGCGCGTGCCGCCTTGGCGGTCCTGGCCGACCTCGAAATCGCCGGTGGCGCGACGTACGACGGTCTGATCGCCCTCGCCGCACGGCAGTCGGGACATCCGCTCGCCAGTCGGGACCGGCGAGCCGGGGAGACCTACCGGCGTCTGGGCGTGGAGGTGGAGCTCCTGTCCTGAGCGGTGTCCCCGAAGCGGGTGAAAGGCGGCTGCCTTGAGGACGGCCCGCAGAAGCGCCGACGACGCGCAGGCCCACTCTTGAGAACTGGCCCGACCGCGGCTTGAGCTCTACGGCTCGCTCGGGCGGCGCTTGCCGTCGACGTCTCGTCGTCGGCCCCGGGGCGGAAGGCGCCTAACCCGGCGCCGTAGGGACAAGATGGGGGCATGCTCGATCACGTGTCCATCCAGTGCGGCGACGTGGCGACCAGCGCCGCCTTCTACGACGCAGTGCTGGCTCCCATCGGGGGCCGGCGGCTCATGAACTTCGGCGAGGTCATCGGCTACGGCGTCCCTCCCATGCCCGACTTCTGGCTCGGACCTCGCCGGACGGGGGAGGGCTTCCGAGAGACCCACATCGCCTTCTCCGCGCCCGACCGGGCCACGGTGGACGCCTTCTTCGCGGCGGCCAAGGCAGCCGGGGCCGAGGTGCTGCACGAGCCCCGGCCCTGGCCCGAGTACCACCAGCACTACTACGGCGCGTTCGTGCGGGACCCCGACGGGAACAACGTCGAGGCGGTGTGCCACTCGCCGGGGTGAGCGGCGACCGGACGGTGTTCGCCGTCAGCCGCCGGGCAGGGCCTCGCCTACGGACAACGACGCCAGCTCGGCCGCCGCCCGGCCGGCGCGGTAGCCGGCGGGGTTGGTGACCGACATCGCCTTGTGGGTCAGCTCCGGGAAGGCCCGGGTGACGGCCTCGTCGACGGCCGCCTCCCGGCTGGCGAGCACGGGCAGGAGGGCGCCGCCGTAGCGTTCGGCGCCTTCGGCCTCCATCTGGCGGGTCACCGCCTCGAGCCGTTCACCGATACGCACCGAATAAGCCACCAGGAACGACTGGCGGAACGACCGGGTGCGGGACCGGCCCCAGCGGTCGACCGAGCTCCCGGCCCGGACCATGGCGTCGGTCGCCTGGACCAGCAGCGAAGTGAACAGGAGCTCGACCACTTCGAGGTCGTTCTCGGTGCCGAAGACAGTGGCGAACCCGAAGTCGCCGCTGTAGACCGAGTGGCACCGGTTGGCTTTGGCGATGTAGTGGAGCAGGAGCGACTTGGGCGATGCGTAGGGGTCGTCGACCCCGATGCGCCAACCGACGATGGTGGCCCCGCTTCCGCCGTCGGGACTGGCAGCGTCGATCATGGCTTCATCGATCGAGTGGCGGGCCATCAGCTCCTGGGCCTTGGCCGTGAACGTCTCGGCCTCCTCAGGGAACGTCGTCGACTCGGCCTGGGCCAGCAGGGCCCGGACCCGTTCGAGGACCGAAGTACGGGAGCGCCGGGGCCCGGAGCCGGGCTTGGCCGAGGGACGGCCGAGATCGGGCAGGGGCGGAAGGTAGAGCAGGAGCGACAGGGCCTTGACCGCACCGAGGAGGTGGTCCTCCCACGCCCGCCCACCAGCCGCCGGGGGCCCGGAGGCGTCGGCCCTCAACCCGGCCAGCTGCGAGGCCCACCGCCCGTCGGAGGTGGCCTCCTTGCGGCCCGAGGCACTGGCCACCACGTGGGCGGCCATGGCTGCCACCGCCCCCGCTCCCCGCTTGCGGCCCAGGACGCGCTCGATGTCCCCCGGCTGCCAGTGCCCGGTCCACGCCCGGTCGAGAGCGAGCCCTGCCCAGAACGCCACGGCCTCGTCGACCGCGCCCGTCCCCACTCGCTCGCTTATTCTCACGAGACCTGCGAACGTGAGGTCGAAGTCCTCGTCGCTCTCCAGCCGGTGAACCTCGGCACACGCCAGGACGGCCGCCCTCACCAACTCGGCGCCTTCGCCACCGAGCCCGTCGAACTCGTCGGTCTCGTCGTACCCGTCGTCGGGGCCCAAGCCGAACAAGTCGTCGCCCACACCGTCGAACAGGTCGCACCGGCAGCCCGGCCCGTGGGGGCCGACGCGCGGCCTCGGGTTGGGGCCTCGCCGCTGGCGCGCCAGCTTCTTGGCCCGCCGACGCTGGCGGTTGTTGGTCCCCATGTCAGCCCGCTCCTCTCCCGGCCCGCGCCAGCGCGCCGAACACGTCCTCTTCGAACACTGCACGCCGGTGGCGGCGCATGGCCGTCGCCAGGGCCGGGTCCCACGGGGTGTCGGCCACCGACCCCACGAAGGCCGTCGCCGACCGTGACGCCCCGGCCAGGTAGTCGCCCTCCCCCATCCGCCACGGGACGGCCCCCACCCGCTGGACGAGGTGGCGGGTGATCAGGACTCCCGACGGGTCGAAGTCGGCGTGGCACAGGGCCTGCCACCCCGCCTCGCGCAGCTGACGAAGGAGCGTGAGCACGGCCACGTTGGGCCACCCCGCCGAACAGACCATCGGGGGCCAGCCGGGCCCCACCGTCGCACCCGCCCGGGCGGCTTCGGCCACCACCGTAGGGTTCTCGACCACCAACACCTCGCTCGGCCCTCGGTCTGCCCCGTCCGGCAGCCACGGCCACCGCCGGAGCTGGGACAGGGTCACGGCCGCCGGTTCGTGGGCGTCGGCCAGCGGCCCGAGCACGGCGGCCAGCGGTGAGCCGGCCCCCGACCGCAGGCCCAGGACAACCACCTTGGGCGACAGCTCGTCGGTCACCACCCCGGCCGCCGACCACACGGTGCGGGCCTCCTCGGCCGACTTCGGCACGGCCAGGCCGAGCCGGCCGGCGAGCAGGCCGAGCACCAGGGGGGCCATGGCCGTGCCGGGGTCGAGGGCGTGGGGGTCGCCCAGCTCGGCGGCCGCCATCGTGGCCAGGGCTGCGGGCTGGCCACGATCGGCGATGGCCCGCACCACCCTGACGGCCCCCTCCAGCCGGGCGCGGTGGGGTGCAACGTCGCCCCCAGGCACTCCCGCGGCCCTGACTGCCGCGGCCCACGCTGGCGCGCCCAGGTCGGCGGCCGCCCGCTCGAGCCAATGCCACAGGGCGTCGCGCTCGGCCCTCTCCGCCTGGCGAGCGGCCGCCCGGTCGCCGATCGGGCCCCGGAGCCCGGCCACCACCCGGGCCACCCCGTCGGGCCCGTCGACGCCCAGGGCGACGGCCACTTCTTCCACCCGCACCCGGCACGTGGCCGCCACCAGGCGGTCGCGGCCCAGCAGGTCGGCCAGCGCGGCCCGTTCGTCGGCGCCGAGGCCCCGCAGGGTCACGCTCGTCACCGGCCGCGACGACGCCCCCATGCGCCGAGCCAGCTCGTCCCACAACGGCGCCAGGTGGCGGCCGCCCACCCGTTCGACGAGCCCGGCGCCCTCAGCCACCGACCACCGCCAGGGGCGACGCCCGGTTCTCCCGGCCGTCCCAAACGAACCTCGACGTGGTCACGGGCTGGCCCGGTTCGGTGGCGTGCAGGTGGTGGATGGCGATGCCGTCGAGGGACTGGTAGGCGCACCACTCGTGGTCGCTGGTCACCACCGCATCGAGGTCCCAGGCCACGAAGAGGCCGAAGAGCTGACCGCGGTTGACGACGTCAACCCCGGCGAAAAGCTCGTCGAGAAGGATCAGGCGAGGGCACGGCGAGGGCCCGTCGCCCACCGCCAGCCCGTCGTAGTGGGCGGCCACGGATGCCAGCATCGGGAGGTGGAGGGTCACCGACCGCTCCCCGGTGGACAGGCGGGCCAGGCGGTGGGTCGTGGCGGGGACGAAACCGTCCCAATCGCGGTGGGCGACCTCCAGGGCGAACCGGTGCCAGCGCCGGTAGTCGAGGGCGTCGCGCAGGCGCTCGTCCCACCCAGCGGTGCCGTCGAGGGCCTGGCGGGCGTCGTCGAGGCGGGCCCGGAAGAACTCGTAGAGCGACGCCCGCTCGGTGTCGGACAGGTCGGCCGGGTCCTTCAGCAGTAGCCGCCTGGCCCCCTTGACCACCTCGGGCTGGTCGGGCTCGACCTCCCAGCGCAGGCGGACGCCGACGCCCGCGGTGGTGGTACGGACCTTGGCCAACTCGACGTTGATGCCGTCGACCAGCTCGTTGGACCGGCGGATGCGCTCGGCCACCGACCGGCGCACGCTCCCGGTGAGGGTCTCGTCGAAGAGGCGGTGCTCCTCTTCGCGCAGCTCGTCGTTGGCGGCCGCCACCTCCCCCGCCAGCGACGCCGCCAGTTCGTGGGCGCGGTGGCGCAACCCCCCGGCCACGGCCCGCAGGGCCCACCAGCCGCCCGGGGACTGGTCGAGGAGCACGTCGACACCTCCCCGCAGCGATTGGCGGGCCTCGTAGACCGACTCCTGCAACCGCCGGTCGCGGGCCTGGCGCTCACGGTCGGAGCCCTCGTTCTCACCCACGGTCGACAGCACGGCCCGGGCCGCTTCGAGCACGGCCGTGACCCCCGCCCCGGCCGGGTCGTCGGGCACGTCGACACCGGCGTCGGCCGCCATCCCGTCGGACACGGCCGCCACCAGCCCGGCGGCAGCCGCGTCGCGCTCGGCCTCGGCCCGGCCCCGCTCGGCTTCGACGGCCGCCAGCTCGGCTTCGAGCCGGCCCGTCTCGCCGGCCAGCTCCCGGAGCCTGCGGGCCGCCGCGTCGCGCTCGGACCCCAGCCGGGCCGCCTCGGCCTCGGCCTGCTGCACCTGCTGGAGGACGGCCCGGTACTCGGCTCCGGCGCTGGCGTCGAGGGCCTCCAGCCGGGCCACGAGCTGGCGATGGTCGTCGACCGCCGACTGGTAGTGGCGAACGGCCTCTCCCAGAGCAGCGGCCGCCCGCCCGGACTCGTCGACAGCCCGTGCCAGGCCGAGCGTGGCCGCCGCCTCCTCCCGCCGCCGGCGCGACCAGGCCACCGCCAGCCGCTCCACGGCCCGCACCCGGGCGTCGTGGGCCTCGAGCCCGGGGGGGTCGGCCGGGACACCGTGAGCCGACGCTCGTTGCATCAGGTCACGCTGGGCCGCCTTGGCCTCCTCCTCGGCCCGAGCGCGCGCCGCCTGGGCGCGTTCGGTGCGGGCCCGGGCATCGGCCACCCGGGCCTCGGCGATCTCCAGATGGCGCTCGGCGGCCGCGATCGCCTCCCCCGAGGGCCGGGCCGCGACCTCGGTTTCGAGGGCGGCCAGCGCGGCCCGCTCGGAAGCCAGCCGCTTGTCCAGGTCGGACCGCTCCCGGTCGAGCACTGCGAGCTGGTCGTCGAGCTCGGCCAGGCGCCTGAGCCGGCGGTGCTCCTGGGCCACCGCCCCTACGAACTGGGCCGGCCCCGACGGTCCCCGGCCCACGGTGGGGCCCAGGCAGAACGTGCCGTCCCGCCCGACGGCCGCCGCCGACCCCTGGCCGGCGGCCATCTCGGCGTCGACGGTCGGCACCAGCGCGATGGAGCGGAGCAGGGCGGCCACGACCTCCGCGGCCACGGCGGGGCGGGGGCCGTCGGCCGGGACGAGCACGTCGGCCAGGGAGCCGCCCCCATGACCAGCCGGGACCAGTCCCAGCACCACGTCGTGGCGCTCGTCGGCGGGCAGGGAGATCTCGCCCCCGGGCGACACCCAGGCGTCGAGCAGGCCGCTGGCCACCAAGGCGGCCTCGACGCCATCGAGGACGTCGGCCTCGACCCCGGGGGCCACGTCGACCAACTGCCACAAGGCGGCGCCATCACGGCCCTCGGAGCCCTCGGGCCGGGGCGAACGCCACGGAGGCGGCAACGGGTGGCGCAACCGGCCGCCCGCCACCTCCTCGCGCTCGACCTCGACCGCCGTGCGGGCGGAGGCGTTGGCCGCCAGGGCAGACCTCAGCCGGTCGGAGGCCACCGCCCCCGCGGAACGGGCCGCCACCGCCAGGGCCTCCACCACCTCGTCCACCGCCGCGGGGTCGTCAGGGGGAGACGGGAGCCGGGCCGCGAGGCCCGGACCGTCCTCGCCCAGGCACCAGGCCTCCAGCCGGGGGGCCGACGCCGCCCACTGGTCGACCGAGGCGGAATAGGCCTGGACGGCCTGGGCCAGGTGAGACGATGCGCCGCGGTGGGACTCGACGGCGCCGTCTAGGACAGCCCGTTCCTCCTCCAGCACCTCGTCGGCCCGCTGGCGGGCGTCCACGCACCGGGCCAGGTGAGCGAGCGCCTGCCTGACTTCGGTCACGGCTTGGCGGCGGCTCTCGGCCCAGGCCTGAAGCAACCGCTCGCCGGCGTCGGGCTCGGAAGCCTCGGCCTCACTGAGCGCGGCCAGCGCGTCGGCCTCGTCGGCCGCGGAACTGAGGTCGGCCGTGGCCCGGCGGGCGGCCGCCCGGGCGTCGGCCACCTGGCCTCGGCAGTCGTCGGCCGCGGCGGCCCGGCGCTCGGCCTCGGCCCCGCGGGCAGCCTGCACAGCCTCCTCCCGGCGGGCACGTTCGGCCGCCCGCTCGGCCTCGGACCTCAGGGCTTCGATACGGCCGCCGGCCCGGTAAGCGTCGAGGTTGCGCAGGGTGTCGGCCTGAGCCCGCAGGTCGGCGGCCCCGGACCGGGCCGCGGCCTCGGCCGCCTCCACGGTGGCCGACTCGTCGCGGGCCGAGGCCAGGCGGGTGGCGGCTGTGCGCGCCCGGCGGGTGACGTCGTCGCGCCGGTTGGTGGCACCGCGGACCTCGGCGGCCAAGCCCCAGAGCACCGAGCGGGCATAGGCCCGCTGGCGCCGGGCCAGGCGCCTCACGACCTCGAGGTCGGCGGCCAGCTTGTCGAGGTCCTCCTTGCGCCGGTCGAGCTTCTGGAAACCCTCGGCCACCTCGGCCACGTCGTGCTCGTCCAGGGGAGGTAGGGAGGCGGTGAGGACCGAGGACAGCTTCTGGGGGTCGAGGTCCTGGGAGATCTTCTCCCGGCGCAGTGTGAGAAGGGTGGTGATGATGGCGTCGTACTGGCGCTCGTCGCACCCTGGGAACAGGTGCGTACGGACGGCCCGCCGGTAGTCGTCGGCGTTGGTGTGGACCGTGCCCGCCCCGGCCAGGGCTTCCTCCAGGCCGGCGCGCGACAGCGGGACCCGGTGGTCGTCGAGCAACCTCAGGTCCCGGCCCACCACCATCGTGGTGGTGAACCAGCCGTAGTCGACCTTGTGGGTCTGGGCCGACGCCCGCAACCGAACCCCGATCGTGAACGTGCCGCCGTCGCCGGTGCCGTCCCCGGTGGGGGGCCGGGCGAACTCGGCCCACAGGAAGCCCACCCGGTCACCTCCGCCCAGGCCGGTGGTGAGCCGCTCGTAGAGCCCGCCCCGGGCCTTACCGGCCGACGAGAGCCGGCCCGGCTGAGCGTTGGCGTCGAGCAGGAAGGGGAACAGGAGCTCGAGGGCCATGGACTTACCCGACCCGTTGGCCCCCCGCAGAAGGAGGCGGCCACGGTGGAAGGTGAGCACCTCGTCGGCGTAGCGCCACACGTTGACGAGGCCGGCCCGCTGGGGCTGCCAGCGACCTGTTGAGGCGCGCTCGCTCATAACAGGGCCCCCTCGGGCCGGGCCACTCCGTAACGGGCCAAGGCCGGACGGGGCCTGACCTCGTGGTCGGCCACCTCCACCAGCCGCATGGCGGCCAGCACTTCGACGGCGGCCGCGGCCAACCGGTCCGGCCCGTCTGCCCCCTGGTACTCGCGTGCCCACTGCGGGTGGGCGGCCAGCATGCGGCCCAGGGCGGCGCCCAATTGGCTGTGGGTGCGGGGCCTCGGCGAACGGGCACCGGCGAAACCGGGGACGAGCTCGTCGACGAGCAGGAGGGCGGCCTGCTTGGCCGTGCTCGACGGCGCCGGGAACCGCACGTCGGTGGCCACCGCCTCGGTGTCCACGGCCAGGAGGCCCTCGGCCCGCTCTTCGAGGACGAACCCGGCCTGGGCCACCCGGTCCCTCAACCACCGCCGCCCGGACGACGTCGCCAGGTAGGCCCGCTCCTCGTCGTCGAGCTCGTCGAGGTGGACGGCGGGGTCGTCGAGCACCCTCCGGGCCAGCGAATGGCGGGCCCGGCGCCAGCCGTCGGCCGGAGGGCCCGCCCCCTGTCCCCCGGGCGAGGCCAGGCGGGGACCACCGATCGCACGAAGACCAGCTGGCGGCTGTGGCGGGCCCCGCCGACCGGGTGGCCGGTCGGCCCCGCCGGCATCGACATCGGCTACCGGCCGGCGAAGGATGACGGCCATGGCGAGATCGTCGGCCCCGGCCCCGGTCCCGGCCCCGGCGTCGGCCCGGTCGCCGCCGGCATCGGCCCGGTCGCCGGCCGCCTCGTCGCAGGCGTCGGAATCCGTACCGGCCCTGTCGGCCCCGTGGCCGCCGGCATCGGCATCCGTACCGGCCCCGGTGCCGGCATCGGGCCCCCCGGTGTCGGCATCGATGTCGGCCACCGGACCGATGGGACCGCCGGCGTACGCCAGATCGTCGGGCTCGCCGCCGTACGAGTCGGCTGCGAGATCCGGGTCGGTGCCCTGGCCGGTGGGGCCGTAGCGGGGTTCGGCTCGCAGCGCGGCCGAGACAGCGGCCGTCGTCGTGCCGCAAGCCCGGCTCACCGGGGTGGGCGGCACGAGCAACTGGTGGAGCCGGGCGGCATCGACGAGGACAAGCGCGTTCCCCCGGCGGTCGGCCACGTAGCCCTCTACGTCGCCGCCCTCGAAGGACACGACCCCGAGCGAGGCCAGCAGGCGCAGGGCGTCGACGAACGCCGAGCGCTCCCGCTGGAGCCCGGACTGGAACGCGCCTGCCCCCTCGACCTCGAGGTTCTGAGCCAGCAGGCCGATGGTCGTCGTGCGGTGGTTGACCAGATGGGCGCACAGCCGGGCCAGCAGCTCGTAGCGGCGGCGGTCGAAGGCCGTGTTGGCGCCCCGGTGGCGCCGGACGGGACGCGTCGGGTCGGGGCGGACGCTGCGCTTGGCCAGGCGGGCGGTACGGCCCGGGACGTCGACGGTGAGGCCCCAGCCGCAGGTGTCCTCGAACCACTCGACCAGCCAACCCCGGTGGCGGGCCACGAGCGCGAACGCCTCGGCGTCGGCCTCGGCCACCAGGTAAGGGCGGGCCAGCAGGTACCGGACGGCCAGCGAGCGCTCGGCCGCCAGTGCCTCGGATGCCGGGGCGCCGGGCCGGAGCCAGGTGTCAGGCACGGGCCACCTGCCGTTCGCGCTCGCCCGCCCAGGCACCGAGCAGGGTGACCGTGACCGCGAAGTCGGGCGCGGTGAGCACGCCCGTGGCGGTCGCCAGCCGGGCCGGGGCCGCACCCGGGCGGGGCTCGGTGAGGACGATCTCGACGCCGCCGTCGGCGCTCATGGCCCGCCGGGACCCGTCGGCCGCGGGCACGGCCGACAGGGCATCGGAGAGCAGCACCAGCAGCTCGGCGAAGGCCTCGGGCGCGAGGCGGCCGAACCGGGCGAGGTTGACGGCCCCCCCGGTCGCCAGCGCGGCCCGCACCGACTGGTGATCAGCCAGCGCCTCGGCCTGCTCACGCTGGCGCCGGGCCCGCACGGCAGCCGCGTCGGGCACGGGCTTGGCCTGGCCGCGGTTGACGAGCGAGGTCGAGGTGCGCAAGGCCGGGGCCACCGGCACGGGCGGGGCCTCGAGCCAGCTCGTGGCCGGGGCCCGGGCCTCCTCGTCGTCGAGCACCAGGTGGGCATGGCGGGCGGGCCACATGCCGAAGGCGGCGTCGAACAGCTCGTGGGCCTCGTCGTCGGTGACGGCGCCCGCGAACCAACGGGCCAGGGTGCGGAAGTCCTGGGCGATCGAAGACGACCGCCGCCGGCTCTCGAAGCGGCGCTCCAAGACTCGCAGCAGCTGGAGGATGGCCTGGCGGCCGACGCCGACCAGCAAGGCGATCCGGGGTTCACCGCGGGCCGGGGCGAACCACGCCACCAAGGCGTCCCACCGCCGGGCCCTCTCCTCCAGCCAGGCGGGCGCCGGGTCTCCCCCGGCCAGGGGGGCCAGGTTGGCCCCGAGCAGCGCCCGGTCGTGCAGGGCCGACACGCCGACCTCGGCCTGCGCCCGGCCGATGGCTACGGCCACCCGGCGAGCGGGCCGCTCCACGCCGGCGATGTAGTCCTCCAGGTAGGTGATCGTGCGCCGCTTGACGTCGAGGAAGACCTCGTCTTCGGTGGCGTCCTCCCGCAGGAGGCGCTGGAGATGGGTGTTGAACTGGCGGACGCTGCTCACCAGCGACTCGAGGTGGGACTCGACGGCCGAGAGGGTGGTGTTGACCTGGGCGGCCGGGCCAGGGGGGTCGGACGACATCAGGCGGTGCAGGTCGCCCAGCCCGTCGGCGATGGCGTCGAGCACGGCCGGCTGCAGGCTCACGGCCCGCCTCAGCTCGTCGGCCGCGTGCTGGACGCCCCCGATGGCGGCCTGGCCGTGAGGGGTGAGCGACCACTGGAGGTTGCGACGCTCGAACTCCTCGGGAGTGGCGTAGCGGGCACCGTGGTCCTGGGTGACCTCGAGCAGGCCCCACCCGACGAGGGACCGAAGGGCGTGGTCGAGGCGCTCGTCGTCGACGGGCTCGTCCCACCCGGCGGCTTGCAGGCCGCGCCGCACGTCGTCGACGCGCAGGGCGGGCGACACCACCGCCGACTCGTCGAAGACGGCCATCAAAGCGACGTGCAGGTCGCGCAGGTCGGTGGTGGTGAACCGGAAGAGGTCGGCCGGGAAACGCCGCCAGAGTCGGGCCCCGCTGCTCACCCCGCTAGTTCACCACCGGGGTGTGACAAGTCACAAGGGTGTAGTTACAGGCATGTCCGCTCATTGGCACCGTTGGCAACACGAGGCCCACCAGCCCCGGGCCATGGCTAGTCTCGTGAGCGATGGGCACTCAGCCGGTCGAGGCCGTGATCTTCGACTGGGGCGGCACGCTCTCGGAGTTCGTCACCGTAGAGCTGGTCGACGCCTGGCGGCTGGCGGCTCGCCACCTCAGCCCCGGCCGGGACCACGAGGACGAGATCTGTGCCCGCCTGGTGGCCGTCGAGGCCGACTTTTGGGCCAGCACGGCCGGCGACCAGCGCAGCGGGACCCTGGCCGACCTAGTGGCCGCGGCCACCGCCGCCCTCGGCATGGACGTAGGTGAGGCCCTGCTGGAGGAGGCGGCCGTCCGCCATCTCGATGCCTGGACGCCCCACATCCGCCACGACCCCGACGCCGCGCCCGCACTGTCCGCCCTGCGGGCCGAAGGTGTGCGCATCGGCCTGCTGTCGAACACCCACTGGCCGAGGTCGTTCCACGAGCGGTTCCTCGAACGCGACGGCCTGGCCTCGCTGATCGACGCCCGCCTGTACACCAGCGAGCTGCCCTTCCAGAAGCCGCATCCCACTGCATTCGCGGCCGCCCTGGACGCCGTGGGTGTGTCCGACCCGGCCCGCGCCGTGTTCGTCGGCGACCGCCCCTGGGACGACATCACCGGGGCCCAGGGTGCCGGCCTACGGGCCGTCCTGCGCCCCAACCCGGCCATCGCCGACGCCACCCCCGTCGTCCCCGACGCCGTCATCGCCTCGCTCCCCGACCTCGTCCCCCTGATCCGCACCTGGTCCGGCCGAGACTGACCCAAGCGGCATCGTCTCGTTCGACTTCGCGATCGGGAACAGCCTGGCTCAGGGGATCCCGCTCCTCAGTCGCTTGAAGATCTCGGCAGACCTCGATGTCCTCCCGATGTCCAGCGGAGGCATCTGCTGATCGGGAAGAAGAGCTGGTTTCCCGCTTTCGAGGCCTACTACGATCACGGGGCCAAACGCACCTGCTCGTCCAGAAGGAACAGGTGGACGCTGGGGTGCTGGGGTTGGCCCTTCCCGACCACGGCGTTGGCGCATGCGACTGACATTGAGGAAGTGAACCGTGGAGCGAGAGGATCGCTGAAGGCACGCCCGCCCGAGGGGCAATGGCCCTCGGGAGGGTCGTCGTGTTCGTCCTTGGCACGGTATGGGGTGTGCTCGCGGCGATGGTCTTCACGTCCTATCCCGTGAACGGACCGGCCCCCCTGCGCCACTTCATGATCTGGAGCGCCCTGCTTCTGGGCTTGGCCGGCCCTGTCTGCTGGTACCTCGCCGCCCATGCCGGGCCAGGTGACCGTTGGACGCTTGCCTACTTCCTGGCCTGGGTCGGATGGTTCGTGTTCGGCAGCCTGGCGGCAGCGATCCTTTGAGGGTCGTCCTCGCGGGCGGCTCGGGCGCCCGCCTTCAACCGGCTCACGGGACAGCCCCAATCCGGTTCGCAACCACGAGCTGATGGCACCGCTTCGGCGAGCCGCCCGCCGGCCCCGCCGACTCCCGCCCACAGCAGATCGAAGATCACGAACGTGACCGGCGTTGTTCGCATCCCACGGGCCACCACCGACCAAACCCGAAAACCCGCGCGGGTTTCGTGGGCGAAACGCCCACGAAAACCGCGCGGGTTTCGTGGGGTTAGGCCCACCGTCAGACGACCCTGATGACGCCCTGCATGCCGTAGGCCCAGTGGCCGGGGAGGTGGCAGCCGAACAGCAGGGTGCCGGGCTGGATGAAGGTGTAGCGGGTCTCGGCCGTGGCCCCGGCGGCCACCGAGACCTCGCCGGGCCGGCCCCGGTGGTGCAGCTCGGTCCCCTGCTCGTGGTAGTCGTGCACGGCCTGGTCGCCCACGATGAGCTCGTGGGGGATGGGGTCGTGGTTGCGGACAACGAACCTGATCGTCTCCCCGGCCCGCACCTTGAGCTCGGTCTGGGAGAACCGCGACCAGCGCATGTCGAGCACCACCGTGCGGACGTCGGGACCGCCGCCCGTAGCGGGCCCGTCCGCCTCCCCCGCCCCCGCCCCGGCGCAGCCGGCCAGGAGCAGGGCGACGGCCAGGACCGAGGCGACGTGGGTCGCCCGCCGGGAGATCACCGGGCTACGGCCCCCGGGCCGGGTGAGGGCGAACCGCCGGGGCGGTTGCCGGTGGCCACCCAGGCCACGGCGGCCAGCAGGACGAGCAGGGCCAGCCCGCCGCCGGCCAGCAGCAGCCACGGCAGCCCCCCGCCCCCGTCCCCACCGGCTTCGAAGGCGGCCCCCGCCGGCAGGTCGAGCCCGGCGGCTGTGCGCGACGGTTGGCCGGCCCCGGAGGCGTCCACGGCCAGGTCGTAGGTCAGCTCGGCCGGGGCGGCCTGCACCCGCAGGTAGGTGAGCCACGCCGACTCGGGCACCCACTCCATCCCCTTGTCCGAGCGCAGGTCGGCCAGCAGGCCGGCCGAGGCCCGCTCCTGGCGCTCCAGGGTCATGCCCGGGGCGTCGTTGCCGGGCAGCAGCACCGGGCGGTTGGGGGTCAACAGGAAGACGTCCGCGTCCACCCGCTCGGCCGGCTGGCGGCCCAGGGCGAGGATGCGCAGGGGCACCCACGGGTTGTCGGTCGGGATGGTCAGGTGGACGGGGGTGCCGTCGCCCAGGGCCACACCCCGCTGGCGGGCGGCGTCGGCGTCGAAGCGGGCGGCCAGGAAGATGGGGCTGCGCTGGGCGTAGAACTCCAGCACCTCGGGGGCATCGGGGGTGAGGAGGAAGCCGTGGTCGGTGGCCCACCGGCCCACGGCCTGGGCGCCGCCCCGCAGCACGGTCAGGTCGAGGGCGTCGATGCGGGTCTCCAGGAGCACCTCGGCCCGGTCGGCGCTTTCGGCCGCCGTGGCCCGGGCCAACGCTACCGGGGCGAGCGGGGGCCGGACCTCGCGCACCAGCCGTTGCAGGGTCCAGTCCCCGCCCCGCTGCACGTCGCTGGGCACGTCGGGCAGGGGGATGATCGAGCCGAACTCCCCTCCCGCCCCCGCGAACTCGAAGGAGGTGACGTAGTGCTCCACCCCGTCGTGGTAGGCGGCCAGGGTCGTCGTCCGCACGAGGTTGACCGAGCCGTTGCGCCCGATCAGGCCCCCACAGGCCAGGGCCGGCCCGGCCGACAGTCCCACCGCCAACGCCCCCACCGTCAGACCAACCGTCAACCGGCGCATGTCCCGACCTCCTCGTCGTCGTCCGCCCCTTTGACGGCGCCCGACGAGCCGCTGGTTCCCGCCACTTACGCTGATGTGTTAGCATCAGATGCATGCGCACCACGTTACAGATCGACGACGACGTGCTGCTGGCCGTGAAGGAGCGGGCGCGCCGCGAACACCGCACGATCGGCGAAGTCGTATCCGACCTGGCCCGCCAGGCCCTGACGGGCTCCCCGGCGGCTCGCACGGGGGCCGAGGACGCGTCGTTCCTCGGGTTCGAGCCCTTGCCCCGGCGCGGCGAGGCCGTCTCCAACGCACTCATCGACAGGCTGCGAGAAGAGCTCGTCGAAGGATGAGCGCGTGAGGGCGCTCCTCGACGTCAACGTGCTGATCGCCCTGCTCGATCGCGACCACGTCGACCACGGGCGGGCCCGGGCCTGGCTGGAGGCCGAGATCGAGACGGGCTGGGCCTCGTGCCCCATCACCGAGAACGGGCTCGTTCGCATCCTCAGCCAGCCCAACTACCCCGGCCCCACGACGCCGGCTGAGGCCGTCCGGATGCTGGCCCGGGCCACCGCCCAACCCCACCACCGGTTCTGGGCCTGCGACCTGAGCGTGCTCGACGAGGCAGTGGTCGACCGCACTCGGCTCCATGGTCCCCGGCAGGTGACCGACGCCTACCTGCTGGCCCTGGCCACCAGCCGCCAGGGCCGGTTCGTCACCTTCGACCGGTCCGTACCCGTGAGTGCCGTCAAAGGGGCCACCGAGGCCAACCTGGTCGTCGTGTAGGCGACGCCCCACCGGGCCCCCACCCGTACCTGTGCCAAACGCGCCAAGAGTGGCGCGTTTGGCACACCAGGTCGAACGACGACCGGGGTTGGTGCTAGGAGGCTGGTGTCTTTCGCGATCGGCGCTTCGCGCCGAGCGGCCGACCTGCCCCTGACCAGCACCTTTGCAATGTCGCCGAGCCGCGAACGGGGCGGTCGGCCGCCTGGGGAGGGTTTAGCCACCAGCCTCCTAGGAGGCCTCGCGGCCGTGGACCATCCAGTGGGCGGTGCGTTCGGCGAGGGCGGCGATGGTCAACGCGGGGTTGGCAGCCAGGGGCCCGGGCATGACCGACCCGTCGGCCACGTACAGCCCGGGGTGGCCCCACACCTCGCCCCGGTCGTTGACCACGCCGGTGGCCGGGTTGTCGCTCATGGCGTTGCCCCCCAGGGGGTGAGCGGTGAGCATGCGCCGCAGCGGGGCCTTGGCCAGAAGGCTCCGGCGGTACGTGCCGCCCAGGGCCGCGCTGATGCGGCCCAGGGCGTCGTCCATCTCCCGGTACATGCCGGCGCTGGAGGCCGGCGACCAGTCGAGGCGCAGGTTGCCCTCGGCGTCGAGGCGGTAGTTGCCGTCACCGGCGTCGGTCCCCATGCCCAGGTAAGGCAGAAGCCGGGGGACGAACGACCCCTCGAACAGGTCGCGCGCCTCGAACCGCCGGCCGTGGCGCACGGCCTTGACGTAACCGGCTCCCGCCCGGCCCATGGCCCGCAGGCGGGCGACCATGGGCAGGGTGCCGTCGAGCAGCGACATGAAAGCGGGCGGGAACCCGAGGTCCTCCACCAGGATGTGGTGGCGGGACCCGGGCGGCTGCACGTAGGCCCCGGCCGTGATGGACGGCCCGTGCCCCGGGTCGACCACGTCGTCGGTGGAGCTGGTCGCCGCGAAGAGCAGCTCGCCGTTGGCCGAGAAGCGCCGGCCCACGGCCGCCGGCAGCCGGGGCAGCGTACGGTCGCCGTCGCGCGCCCGCAGCAGCATCTCGGTCGAACCCACCGAACCGCCGGCCAGCACGACGGTATCGGCCTCGAACACGGCCAGCTCCCCGCCCCCGTCCGGCCCCAGGCGCCGGGCGGTGACCGTCCACCCCCCGCCCGCCCGGGCCTCGATGCGCACGACCTGGTGCAGGGGACGGACCTCCATCCCGGCCCGCTCCCCCATCGGTATGTAGGTCATGTCGAGGTTGTTCTTGGCCGCTGCCCGGCAGCCGACCATGCAGCGGGTTGCGTAGTCACAGGGGTACTGGGTGTGCCCGCTCACCGGGTGCTGGCGAGCGGGGCCGGTGTACACGGCGATGGGCAGCAGCTCGGGCGCGTAGCCGGCCCCCGCCGCCCCCTTCAGGAAGGCCTCGGTGCGCGAGGGCAGCCGGTCGCCGGCGGGCGCCACCAGCGGCCCGGGGGTCATCTGCGACTCGGCCCGCTCGTAGTACCGGGCGAGCAGGTCCCCGGTGACGGCCGCCGGCCACTCCGGCCGCTCGAAGATGGCCGCCGGGGCCCGGAGCTGGACGTTGAAGTACGGGATGGAGCCGCCGCCCACGCCCACGCCCTGGACGACGTCGACTCGCGAGAAGACCCGGTAGTCGAGGAACCCGAGGCTGGTCTCGTCCCACACGGCTGCTGTCGCGCGGCCGAAGGTGTGGGGGAAGTCGGCCGGCGACCACCGGCGGCCCTGTTCGAGCACGCACACCCCGCGCCCGGCCTCGGCCAGCCGGGCGGCCACCACCGCCCCGCCGAACCCCGAACCGACCACGACCGCGTCGTAGGCGGCCATCAGCCGTCGAGGGCGTCGGGCCGGGCCGACCAGTCCAGGATCTGGGCCTCCATCTCGTCGTAGGACGTGAACCGGGTCGGGTCGTAGCACCCCAACGGGAACAGGGTCGTTCGGATGGCGCACCGGTTGCAGAACGTGCACGGGCGGTCGGGCGACTCCCGCCCGTCCTGGAACAGGGCCAGCAGGTCGGGGTTGGCCAGCAGGGGCCGGGCCATCGAGACCATGTCGCAGCCTCCCGACGTGAGCGCCCCCTCGATCACCGACCGGTCCTGGAAGCCGCCGTTGGCGATGACGGGCAGGCCGACCTCTTCCCGGAACCGGCGGGCGTCGGGCAGGTTGGCGGCCACCGGGTTGCCCCACCCGGTGCCCATGATCTTCATCGTCAGGGCGTCGGGCAGGGCGTTGAGCACGGTGGCCCGCACGGCCGCCTTGCCCGATAGGTGGCGGGTGGAGTTGGCGAACATCTTGAGCTCCTCGAGAGGGAAGTCGCCCGGGGTCTCGCCCGGGTTGATGAACCCGTAGCCGTTGCTCACGTGGATGTAGTCGGTGCCGAGGTCCTTGAGCCAGCGGGCGTAGGTGAGGTAGGTGCCGATGGGGTTGCCATGGACGAACTGCCGCACCTTCCAGCCGACCGGCCAGCGCAGGTTCAGCGGCAGCCAGTTGGTGTCCTTGGCCGAGATGCGCACGCCCACCAGGTAGTCGGGGCCGACCTGGCGGCGGACCTCGCCCATCACTTCGCGAAGGAACTGGAACCGCTTCTCGACCGACCCCCCGTAGCGGTCCCGGCGGCGGTTGATGGCCGGGTTCAGGAACTGGTGGATGAGATAGCCCTTGGAGATCGTCAGCTCCAGACCGTCGGCTCCCGTCTCGCGCACCCGGCGGGCCGCCTGGCCGAACTCGGCCACCGACTGCTCGATGTCGGCCACCGACATCTGGGTGCGCCACGTGCGGTAGCCGAAGAACAGGTCGAACCCCGGTGAAGGCCCGTAGCCGTCCTCCTTCTGGCTGAACAGGCTGGTCTGCACGTGGGACCCGCCGTCACCGATCTGGATGATGTAGCGGCAACCATGACGCTGCACGGCGGCGATGCCCTCCGACAGCGGCTTTATGAACTTGTCGGCGCTGATCTGGGGGTACTCGATGGGCGACCACCGGCGCTGGTTGACGTTGAGGGTGGCCGACACGATGGCGGCCACGCCGTTCTCGGCGAACCGGTGCTCGAAGTTCTTCCAGGCGTTGCTGACCGTGCCGTCGTAGTACGCCGTGCGCCCGCCGATCGACGACCGGACGACCCGGTTCTTGAACTCCACGCCCTTGATCGTGAACGGTTCGAAGATCACAGCCCGCTCCTCCTTGCCCCTTTGGCGCCACGGTAGGGGACGCCGGGGCCTAGGGACGCACCGTTCGCCCGCGCCTACCGCTCGCGGAGGCTGAAGGTGCCGTCGAGGTCCTCGACGACGGCCTGCACGCGTCTGGTCGTCAGGCCGTCGGCCACCGCGCAGTCGATGACCCCGCCGACCTCGACCACCCGGGCGGACTGGCGGCCGCAGTCGACCAGAGCCTCCCGCCACGGGCCTTCGAGCCGGCTGCGCACGAAGTCCACGACCCCGGCCACGTCGACGATCGCCTGGCGGGCCCGGATGTCGTAGCGAACGCGGGTGCCGAGCACCTCCGAGACGGTGACCGTGAACCGGGCCGTTTGGCCCTCGACCACCAGCCGGCACTCGAAGTTGGTCCCCTGCCGGGCGACCACGCCCTCGGGGCACGAGGCCGACTCCACCCTGATCCGGGGGTTGCGTTCGGCCTGGCGCTGCATGAGCAGGCCCTCGACTTGGCGGTGGTCGACGGTGCGGGCCGGGCCGGTGGTGTCGTCCCCGCACGAGGCCAGGCCCAGGGCCGCGGCCATGGCGAGCACGGCCAGCGCGGGCGCGGCTGTCCTGCCCGTCCCCCGGCTCGGTCCCCCCACGGCCCGAGACTAAGTCGGCCGGCCGCTGGTGGCGGGGGCGTCCCCGAGGCGGCGGGCGCCGATGGTGTCCATCCAGACGGGTTCGTAGCCGGCCGAGCGCAGCATGGCCGCGACTTCGGCCGGCGATCGGGGGTCGCCCACCTCGAACTGGGCCTGGGCATCGCTGGCCGCGGCGTAACCCCCGGGCTCGGTGTGCGAACCGGCCGACATCTGGGTGACCCCCAGGGGCACGAGGGCGTCGCGCAGGGCGGGTGCCTCCCGGGTCGACAGGGAGATGCCGACATCGGGCAGGTAGAGGCGCAGGGCGCACAGGAGTTGGACGAACTCGGCGTCCGAGACCGGGGAGGCGGGCACGAACCCGCCGGCCGCGGGGCGTAGCCGGGGCACCGAGACGGCCACCTCGCACCGCCACCACCTCTTGAGCAGCGCCCGGGCGTGGGCCGCCAAGGCCAAGGCCTCGGCCCTCCAGTCGGGCGCCAGGCCCAGCAGGGCCCCGATCCCCAGGCGGCGCATGCCCGCCTCGGCCCCCCGGTCGGGGGCGGCCAGGCGCCAGTCGTAGTTGCGCTTCTTGCCCTTGAGGTGGACGGCCCCGTAGGTCACCGGGTCGTAGGTCTCCTGGTAGGCGATCAGCCCCTCGCAGCCGGCCGCCACCAAGCGGCGGTAGGTGGCCGTGTCCCACACCTGCACCTCGACCGACAGCGAGGGCACGGTGGGTGCCAGAGCCGCCACGCACCCCACGAGGTAGTCCTTGGACACGATGCGGGCGTGCTCGCCGGCCACCAGCAGCACGTGGCGGAAACCCCGCCTGGCCAGAGCGGCGGCCTCGGCTCGCACCTCGTCGACACCCAGCGTGCGCCGGGCCACGTCGTTGCCGGCCGAGAAGCCGCAGTAGGTGCACGTGGAGACGCACTCGTTGGACAGGTAGAGCGGGGCGAACATGCGCACCACCCGGCCGAACCGCCGGACCGTGGTCACATGGGCGGCCCGGGCCATCTCCTCCAGCCGCCCGGCGGCCGCGGGCGACAGGAGGGCGGCGAGGTCTTCAGGTGTGAGGTGGCGGGAGGAGAGCGCCCGCTCCACCTGGGCGGCCGTGGCCCCGGTAGCCACACCCGCCAGGTGGGGAAGGTCGCGGGCCACGAAAGCGGCCACGTCGGCCGCGGCCGTCCCCTCGGGCACGCCCGCGGGCCTCGACTCCAGTTCCAGGCCGCTGGTGACTGTCACCATCTGACGATGGTCGCCCAGTGATTGCTGATCGGGCCGGCCTCCCGGGCCGGTCACGGGGCCAGGAACCCGGTCAGGGGTGACGACGCGGCGGCGGCCACCCCCGGGACGGCCAGCCCCGAGACGAACGCCCGGCGGCCGGCCTCGACCCCGAGCCGGAAGGCGGCGGCCATGGCCGCCGGGTCCCCGGCCGTCCCGATGGCGGTATTGACGAGCACGGCGTCGGCCCCCAGTTCCATGGCCTCGGCCGCGTGGGACGGGGCCCCGATGCCGGCGTCCACCACCACCGGTACCAGGGACTGCTCGACGATGATCTCCAGTGCGCCCCGGGTGCGCAGGCCCTGGTTCGAGCCGATCCACGACCCCAGGGGCATCACGGTGGCGCAGCCGACCTCCTCCAGGCGCTTGCACAGCACGGGGTCGGCGTTCACGTAGGGCAGGACGGTGAACCCCTCGGCCACCAGGACCTCGGCCGCCTTGAGGGTCTCGACGGGGTCGGGCAGCAGGTACCGGGGCTCGGGGGTGATCTCCAGCTTGATCCACGTGGGCAGGCCGGCGGCCCGGGCCAGGCGGGCCAGGCGGACGGCCTCCTCGGCGTCGTCGGCCCCGCTCGTGTTGGTGAGCAGCAGCACCCGCTCGTGGTCGATGGCCCCGAGGATGTCGTCGCCGGTTTCGTCGCCGGTTTCGTCGCCGGTGTCGTCGCCGGGGGGGATGGCGTCCACCCGGCGCAGGGCCACGGTGACCATCTCGGTACCCGAGGCGTCGATCGCCCGGCGCAGCGAGGCGTTGGACGGGAACTTGCCCGTCCCCAGGAACAGCCGCGACCCGAAGGTGCGGCCGGCGATCACCAGCGGGTCGGCGTTCTCGGCTGCCACGGGTCTCCCCACGCTCCTGTGCCCGCATTACCGGGCCGGTTGGAGGGTCGCGGGCCGCTCGTGCCCACCTCTCAGCCCGGCGCTCCGAGCTCCCCTGCGTTGTACCGGGTCCCCATTACGGTAGCTCCCGATGAGGTACTGGACCGTCGAGGAGGCGCGCGCCTACCTGCCCCGGGTGATGGAGCTGGTCGAGGTCATCCGCCGGGCCGCCCTGGTGCGGGCCGGCCGCCACCCTTCGGCCAACGGCCAGCGGTCCTACCTACTCGACGCCGAGGACGCTTACCAGGAGCTACTGGCCAAAGACGTCATCCTGCGGGACGTGATGTCGGGCCTGCTCGACTTCCACGCCATGGGCCGTGACGGGGTCGTCTACTACCTGTGCTGGAAGCGGGGCGAGCCCGAGCTGGCGTGGTGGCACCTGCCCGAGGACGGCTATCCCGGACGCAAACCCCTACCCCGTGAGGAGCCATGAGCACCCGCAAGCTGATCATCGCCGCCCTGCTGTGCGGTCTGGCCATCCTGGTCGCCTTCGCCGTCCAGGTCAGCCTGGCCACCCGCTGAGCAGGCCCGTCCGCCGAGGCCGGTCAGAGCCGGCTGTGGAGGTGGTCGGCCAGCCGTAGCGACAGGGCCGTGAGGGTGAGGGCCGGGTTGGCGGCGGCGATGAACGGCACCACCGAGTTGTCGCAGGCATAGAGGTTGTCGAGGCCCTCGAAGCGCAGGTCGGTGTCGACTACCCCCCGGCCGTCGCCGCTCATGCGCAGCGAACCCCCGGCGTGGTGGGGCGTGCCCTCGTTGCCGAAGTGCATGCCCTCGTCGGGGTCGAAGGGGCTGGCACCCAGCAAGGACAGGACCTGGTTGCGCAGGTTGCGGACCTCCCCGAACAGGCCCGAGCCCGACAGATTGGGTTTCACGAACACCCGGGCCTTGCGGTCGGGCCCGTCGTCGGCCACGAAGTTGGCGTCGTCGAGATGGCTGGCAGGTGGTGGTCGTGGGCCGTGGCCAGGGTGACGTTGGGGCCGTCCATCCACACCCAGCCGTCGAGGACCAGCTTCATCTCCAGGGCGGCCGGGTACCGGGCCCGCTCCATCTCGAACACCCACGCGCCGTCGCGGTAGGTGCCGAACACGTCGCGGTCCCACCCGTCGGTGGCGTTGCGCAGCGTGACCCGGTGGTTGGGCCGCAGGTCGTCTGTGGGGAACACGACCCGGAACACGTCGACCGCCGGTAGCACGGCCGCGGCCACGACCTCGGGGGACCGCATCCGTTCGGGCGACGCCGCCTGCTCGGGCGACGACGAACCGCTGTGGTAGGGGATGTAAGGCATCGCCTCTCCTCCGCCGCTCCTGGGCCGCGCCCGTCCGCCCGGCGAGCGTAACGGGCGGGCAGGCGGCGGGGAAGGGGGCGGGCAGTCGGTAGGCTCGGGTCGATGGCTGAGACCTTCGACGTGGTCGTGATCGGTGGGGGCCCGGGTGGCTACGCGGCCGCCCTCTACGGCGCGGCGGCCGGCCTGCGGGTGGCCCTGGTGGAGCGGGACAAGGTGGGTGGTACGTGCCTGCACCGGGGCTGCATCCCGGCCAAGCAGTTCCTGGAGACGGCGACCGTCTACCGCACGGTGGCCGGGGCCGGGGAGTTCGGGATCGTGGCCGGGCAGCCGGCCGTCGAGTTCGCCACGTCCCAGGCCCGCAAGGGCAAGGTCGTCGACCAGCTCTGGAAGGGCCTGCAGTCGCTGGTCAAGGGGCGCAAGATCACCACCGTCCACGGCACGGGCACGCTGGCCGACGCCCGCACCGTCCAAGTCGACGACGGCACCGAGCTGAAGGCCGAGAAAGCCGTCATCCTGGCCAGCGGGTCGGCCCCCCGCACCCTGGCGGGTTTCGAGGTCGACGGCCGCTACGTGCTCACCTCCGACGAGGTGCTCGACCTCGACCGCCTGCCGGCGTCGGCCGCGGTGGTGGGAGGCGGCGCCATCGGCTGCGAGTTCGCCTCCATGCTCAGCGACCTGGGCACCAAGGTGACCGTGCTCGAGGCCCTGCCCAAGATCCTGCCCGGCTGTGACGACGACGTGGCCGCCATGGTGGTGCGGTCGTTCAAGCGCCGGGGCATCGAGGTACGCACCGGCGTGCAGGTCGAAGGCCACGAACCCGCGGGAGGCACGACGCGGGTCCGCCTGGCCGGGGGCGAGACCCTCGAGGTCGAAGCCGTGGTGATGTCGGTCGGCCGCCGCCCGCTGGCCGAGACCCTGGGGCTCGACGGCTCGACCAAGGTCGAGGTCGACGCCCGTGGGTTCGTGGTAGTCGACGAGCACATGCGCACGGGCGAAGACGGCGTCTACGCCGTGGGCGACCTCGTCAACACCCCCCAGCTGGCCCACGTCGGGTTCGCCGAGGCCATCGTGGCCGTCAAGGACATCCTGGGTGAGCCCGCCCTGCCCGTCGACTACCAGAACGTGCCGTGGTGCATCTACTGCTTCCCCGAGGTGGCGTTCGCCGGGCTGTCCGAGCAAGCGGCCCGGGCCGCCGGGCACGACGTCGTGGTGTCCAAGCACCGCTTCAACGCCAACAGCCGGGCGCTGATCATCGGCGAGGCCGAGGGCCTGGTGAAGGTCGTCGCCGAGAAGGGGCCCGACGGGCGGGCCGGCCGCCTGCTGGGCGTCCACATGGTCGGTCCGTGGGTCACCGAGCAGCTGGCCGCCGGCTACCTGGCCGTCAACTGGGAGGCCACCCCCGACGAGATCAGCCAGTTCCTGCAACCCCACCCGACGCTCACCGAGACCTTCGGCGAGACCGTCATGTCGCTCACCGGAAGGGGGCTCCACGGCTGATGGCCGACATAACCATGCCGCAGCTCGGTGAGACAGTCACCGAGGGGACCATCACCAAGTGGTTCAAGAAGGTCGGCGACCAGGTCGCAGAGGACGAACCGCTATTCGAGGTCTCCACCGACAAGGTCGACTCCGAAGTGCCGTCCTCGGCCGCCGGCTACCTGACCGAGATCCGCGTGCAAGAAGGCGAGACGGTCGACGTGGGCGTGACCCTGGCCGTCATCACCGCCGACCAGTCGGCCGCCGGGGCCGGGGCCGGCGACCGCGACCGCGACGGCGCCCCTTCGGCTGAAGCCGAAGCCCCAGCCGACGGCGGAGCCGGGACCGAAGCGGCCAGCCGCCCGGAGGCCCCCGG